>JAQUMG010000074.1 GCA_028718265.1 Candidatus Omnitrophota bacterium | reverse complement strand
AACATGGAGATTTTTATATGAAAAGAGATCAGATGCTTATATTTACGGGGAATTCCAACAGAGAGTTAGCGGTTGCGATGTGCGCGAACCTCAGTATGCCGCTCGGCGATGCTGTAGTGGGAAAATTTTCCGAAGGCGAGATAAAGGTCAAAATAAACGAGGATGTTCGCGGCAAGGATGTATTTATAATCCAATCTGTATGTCCGCCTGTTAACGAAAATATCATGGAATTATTAATACTCATCGATGCGGTAAAAAGGGCCTCTGCTTACAGGATAACGGCGGTTATACCTTATTATGGATACGCCAGACAGGACAGGAAAGATCAGCCGAGAGTCCCCATAACGGCTAAGCTGGTAGCCAACCTTCTGACGGCGGCGGGTACGAACAGGGTATTGACCATAGACTTACATGCCGGGCAGATTCAGGGATTTTTCGATATACCACTGGACCATCTTTTTGCAATTAACGTATTTGCCGACTATCTGGAAAAGAATAAGCCGAAAAATCTGGTGGTAGTATCTCCGGATGTCGGCGGCATAAAGACGGCAAGAGCGTATGCCAAAAAACTGAAAGCGGACCTGGCTGTCGTCGATAAGAGGCGCGTCAACGACAAAAAGACGGAAGTAATGTTTATAATGGGAGATGTCAAAGGTAAGAATGCCTTGATAGTAGACGACATAGTGGCTACGGCAGGCTCAATAGTTGAGGCAACAGAAGCGCTGAAGAAAAGCGGGGCAAAAGATATCTACGCCGCAGTGACACACGCGATTCTTTCAGGGCCGGCGATCGACAGGCTCAAAAAATCGCGGCTCAAAAAGTTATTGGTTACGAACACTATACCTACGCCGAAAGCAAAGAGAATATCCAAGCTGGGCGTGCTTTCCATAGGGCCGCTTTTAGCGGAGGCGATAAACAGGATACATAACGAGGAATCGATAAGCACCTTGTTTGATAAGATTGACAGACTTGGATAGAAAAGAACGCATAAGGAGCATATAAATGGAAAAGATTCAACTGAAGGCAGAAGTAAGAGATGCGGTAGGAAAAAAACCGAGCAAAAAAGTCAGGAACGAAGGTTTTGTTCCGGCGGTCGTTTACAAAGAAGGCAAGGAGACCGTAAGCTTAAAGATTAATGAGAAGGAATTGCTCAAGGCGCTTAATACGAAAGCCGGGACAAACGTACTCATCGGTCTTAAGGTAGACGCTGGCGAAGGTAAATCGAAAGACAGGACAGTTTTGGTTAAAGAAGTGCAGCATCATCCCATAAAAGACAGGATAATACACGTCGATTTTCAGGAGATATCTCTCACCGAAAAGCTTACGATCGATGTGCCTCTTGTGACAAAGGGCGAGGCAGAAGGAGTAGTCAAGGAAGAAGGCGTATTGGAACACGTGTTATGGGAAGTAAAGGTGGAGTGTTTGCCTGCAGACATCCCGGAGAAGATAGAGATAGACGTTACCAGCCTGAAGATAGGCGATTCCATTCTCATGAAGGATGTGCAGGCGCCTGCAGGTGTCAAGATACTGAATCCGCCGGATCAGACGGTTGTAACTGTTAAGTTGCCGCATGTGGAAAAGCCGGTAGAAGAAGGTGTCGAAGAGGTCGTCGAGCCGGAACTTATCAGGGAAAAGAAAGAGAAGGAAGAGGCTGAGGGCGAAGAAGCGGGAGAAGCCGCACCCGAAGCCAAGGAAGCCAAAGAGCCTAAGAAGAAAGAAGAAAAGAAATAGCGCAAAGCTATGAAATTGATAGCAGGACTAGGCAATCCCGGGGAAGAATATAAACATACCAGGCACAATATAGGTGCTAAGGTAGTCAAGATATTTGCCGATTCGAAGGGTATAAGTTTAAGGCGGCGCAGATATTCTTCGCACTTCGGCGAGGGCAAAATACACGGCGAGGATGTAATTATTATTCTGCCTTTGACATATATGAATCTTTCGGGAGAGGCGGTATCGGCAGTAGTCGGAGATAAGGAGGTTTTACCTTCCGATCTGCTGGTAGTGTGCGATGATGCCGATTTGAACCTCGGTGACATAAGAATAAGGCCGTCGGGTTCTGACGGCGGCCATCGCGGCCTGCGTTCGATCATCGGAAAACTCGGTACAAGCTCTTTTACCAGGATACGTATAGGCATAGGGCGTACAGGAAGTAAAGACGGCCTCAAAGACCATGTCCTTAGGCCCTTTGAAAAATCCGAGATGGGTGAAGTTAAAAAAGTGGAAAAAAAGGCCGCGGAAGCAGTAGAATACCTGCTTAAAAACGGCGTAGATAAGGCGATGAATAAATATAATGCCTCTTTACTATTGCCTTAGATATAACGGTGTGATAAGATAACAGATAAAGCGAAAAGGGACTAAAAAGGGGGGTTTTACATTGAATAAGTACGAAGGTATATTTATATTTAAACCTGATCTTCCGGAAAAAGATCTGGAAGGGGAATATTCGAAAGCCGAATAGACAATAAAAAAACAGGAAGGTAAAATCGAAAAATCCGAAAAATGGGGTAAGAAGAGACTTACATTCACTATAAAGAAATGTCACGACGGGTTTTTTCTATATGTCGCTTTTGAGGCTCCGGCGCAATCCATAAAAACATTGACGGAATTATTTAAACTCAATAATAGCATATTAAGGGTCCAGCTGACGAGAAGAGAGGCATAACCCGGGTACATTAGGAGAGCATATGGCTAATCTCAATAAAGTTTTTTTGATAGGAAATCTGACAAGAGACCCCGAGCTGAGGTATATTCCCAGCGGGACAGCCGTAGCCAGTTTTGGACTGGCGACTAACAGAACTTATAAGTCATCATCCGGCGAAAAGAAACAGGAGACTTGTTTTGTCAGAATAGTTGTCTGGGGCAGGATGGCAGAGATATGCGGTGAATACCTTTCAAAAGGCAGCCCGGTTTTTGTAGAAGGAAGGCTGCAATACAGGGCCTGGGATTCGCCCAATGGCGAAAAGCGGAATACTCTTGAGGTAAGAGCCGAAAGAATACAATTTATAGGCAAGACGGCCAAAGCAGGCGAACCACAGGCGGGACAGGGCAGTGCGGAAGAAGTGGAAGACATTAATCTGGATGCGGAACTGCCGGTAACCGATAACGACGGCGGAATAAAAACGAAAAAAAAGGAAGACGAAGTCCCTTTTTAACCTTTAAGGAAGGAGAAGCACCTTGCGAATGATGAGCAGAGAAACAGAGAGCGGCCCAAGGGCCGCAAAAAAGCGTAGAGACTTTAAGAGAACGCCTAACGCTTTTTTCAGGAAGAAAGTATGCAAGTTCTGCGTTGAAAAACAGGAGACCGTAGAGTACAAAAATGTTCCCAGATTACAAAAATTCCTGACGGAAAAAGGCAAGATAATCCCGTCCAGAATATCAGGAAATTGCGCCAAACACCAGCGACAATTGGCACGCGCCATAAAAAAAGCCCGCGCAATTTCATTATTGCCTTATGTAGCAGAATAGGGGTATAAGCATAGGAGTACTAAAATGAAAGTCATATTAATTAACGATGTGGAAAAGTTAGGGAGAATGGGTGATTTAGTGGACGTGCGGGAAGGCTACGCACGCAATTATCTTTTTCCGAAAAATTTGGCGGTAAAAGAGACGAAGGAAAGCCTCAAGGCGTTTGAAGAGAGAAAGAAAAAACACGCCCAGGAGACCGCGAAAGAAAAAATAAAGCTTGAAGAATTAGCAAAGAAAATAGGCAATCTCTCGCTTACCATACCGGCAGCGGCGGGTGACGAGGATAAACTGTTCGGTTCCGTTACTGCCGATGATATAGCGACAGTTTTTTCGGCGGAGAATATCCAGATAGACAAAAAACAGATAAGCATAAAAGAGCCGATAAAGAAACTCGGTGTTTATCAGGTGGAAGTAAAACTGCATCCCGAAGTTACCGCTACTGCTAAGATTTGGGTAGTCAAGAAGTAATTTATGCCAGAAAATAATGTAACAACTCAAAAGATGTCAATGGAGAAAATACCGCCGCAAAGCACCGAAGCGGAGACGGCCCTTCTGGGCTCTATGCTCATCGAAGAAGCCGCGATAGCCAAGGCGATTGAATTAGTAGACGAAAAATCCTTCTATAAGGAAGCCCACCGCATAATTTACAGAACTATAATAGAGCTATTCACCAGAAATTCCGCCATAGATTTAATTACCGTAACAGAAGAACTAAAAAACAGAGGTGCACTCGGAGACGCCGGAGGGGCGTCTTATCTGACGTCCCTGACGGCATCTATCCCTACCGCGGCAAATATCGAATACTACGCGAAGATAGTCAAAGAAAAAAGCATCCTGAGAAGCCTCATAAATAGCGCCACCGAAATAGTCCAGGATTGTTATGAATCCGCCAGCGACGTGGATAGCCTTTTGGATAAAGCGGAACGGCTTATTTTCGATGTAAGTTCTAAGAAGGCCGAGCAAAAAACGGTTTTACTGAAGGACATAATAAAAGACAGCATAGAGACCATAGACAATCTCTACCAGCGTAAAGAGAACATAACCGGCATACCGACGGGTTATCATGATTTTGACATCAAGACAGCCGGGCTTCAGCCGTCTGATCTTATTGTTATCGCGGGGAGGCCGTCTATGGGCAAAAGCGCTTTTGCTGCCTGCATTGCGGAGTATGCCGGCATAACGGAAAAGATACCGGTTGCATTTTTTAGTTTAGAAATGTCAAAAGAACAGTTGGTTCAGAGGATGCTGTGTTCGCACGCACGGGTCAATGCCCATAACGTCAGAACGGGTTTTCTTTCACAGGCCGATTGGCCAAGGCTTGTAACTGCTGCCAGTAAATTATCGGAAGCGCCGATTTATATAGATGATACGCCGTCGATAAGCGTCCTTGAGTTAAAGGCCAAAGCCAGGCGCCTTAAGGCTCAGTACGGTATTAAGCTGATAGTACTTGATTATATGCAGCTTATGCAGGGGCCGACCAGGTCTGAAAACAGGCAGCAGGAAATTTCCGAAATATCGAGGTCACTGAAAGCGCTTGCGAGAGAGCTGGATGTCCCGCTTATCGCGATAAGCCAATTGTCCAGGGCGGTCGAACAAAGACAGGACCATAGGCCGCAGTTGTCGGACCTCAGAGAATCGGGCGCTATTGAGCAGGATGCCGATCTAGTTATACTTTTATTAAGAGAAGAATATTATTCTCCCAATGCTGAAGATAAAAAAGGTGTGGCGGAAGCCATAATAGCCAAACAACGTAACGGTCCCGTCGGAACGGTATACCTTACGTTCGTGAGCGAGTATACCCGTTTCGAAAATCGATTCAAAGGAGAAGAAGAATAATGCGTTTAAAACTATGTACGTTGTTGTTTTTTACGTTTCTTTTTATATCTTTCAGCCGGCCTTTTTTATACGCGGAAACTATTCAGGCAGAATCGGGACAACAAGTGTCGGAAGAGACGAAGACTCAAGCACAGCCTGAAGCGGTCGAGCAAAAAACAGAACCACCCGCCGAGCCCAAAAACGAGACGATCAAAGAAGTAAAGATCAAAGAAGTGAAGATTATAAACAACAAGATAGTTTCAAGTTCCACCATCCGCTCAAAGTTAAGAACTACGGAAGGCGCTCTTTTTTCGCAGGACATATTGAACGAGGATTTAAAGAGACTTTACGAACTCGGGTTTTTTGAGGATATAGCAATAGATGTCAAAGACGAACCGGACGGCTATATAGTGAGTTTCGTCGTAGTGGAGAAGCCTCTGGTGGACGGCGTATCATTTAAAGGAAATAAAGCGATACCCGAGCCGCAGTTAAAAAACGCGATAAGTACAAAAAATGACAGCATGCTTGACCTCTCACAGTTAAACCGGGACCTGACGGCAATAAGAAAATTATACGAGAGCAAAGGGTTCCAGCTGGCCAATGTCGATTATAAAATCGACAAAGACGAAACATTAAACAGGGCAAAGATCACTTTTAATATAAACGAAAAACAACGCATAAAAGTAAAAAAGATAGAATTCATCGGAAATTATTCGGTTCCTAAAAAGGAATTATACAAACTCATGGTTACGAAGACGGAATTTTTATTTTTTATACAACCCGGATATTTCAAAACAGAAGAGTTTGAATCCGATATGGAGACGGTAAGGACGTATTATCAGAGAAAGGGTTACCTTGATGTAAAGATCGATCCCGAGTTCAATTATAATGAAGACGGCACTGAGATGTATATAAAGATCAGGATTGACGAGGGGAAAAAATATCTGGTCGGAAGCATTAAAATAAGCGGCAACGAAAAATTTCCGGAGACTCAGATAAGGAACGTGCTCAGGATGGTACCGGGCAGGCCTTACAGCGAATCCGCCATGAAAGAAGATGTCATCAACATACAACAGTATTATTTCGATAAGGGCTACATGAGCTGCGATATCGTTCCTGACGCGCTTCTGGACGCGACCACGGGCGATATAAATGTCAGTTACAGCATCACCGAGAACGATTTGATTTACGTCGAGAGAGTCAGAATCCAGGGCAACACGAAAACCAAAGATATCGTCATAAGGAGAGAACTGCGCGCCTATCCGGGCGAGCCGTTTAACGGTTCATTGATAAGAAGGAGCAAAGAGAGGTTGTATAACCTCGGCTATTTCGAAGAAGTTGTTTTTGATACGGAGCAGGGAACTGCTCCGGACAAGAAGGACCTGGTAGTGAGCGTAAAGGAAACCAAAACAGGGGAATTCTCTTTCGGCGGCGGTTATAGTTCCATAGACAGGCTCATAGGCTTTGTCCAGGTTGAGCAAAGAAATTTTGACCTGCTCAATTTTCCGACATTCACGGGCGGCGGCCAGAATTTAACCGTAAAAGGTGAATTAGGCAGCGTACGGCAGAATTATATAGTGAGCTGGACGGATCCGTGGATATTGGGTCTTCCATATTTGTTCGGCTTCGATTTTTACCGCACCGAGCATAAGAGGACGACAGACCTCGGCTATCTGTTCGATGATGCAAGATGGGGCGGAGATTTTCGTTTAGGTAAAGAATTTACCGACCATTTCAGGGCGGACGCGATGTATAAACTTGAAAATGTAGATATATCTAACATCCACGAGGATGCCTCTCAGGACATAAAGAATGAAAAGGGCAAAAATTGGCTTAGCAGGCTTTCGCTGGGCCTTAGGTATGATAGACGTGATAATGTATTTGTTCCCACGCAGGGTTTCTTACTGGGCGCTTCAGCGGAAGATGTCGGCGGGTTTCTGGGAGGCGATAAGGATTTTGTGAAGTACGGCGGGCAGGGCGAGGGCTATGTTAATTTCTTTGATAAGCGCCTTGTCGTTGCGTTTTTGAGCAGCATTAATTTTGCGGATAGTTACGGCAGCACCGATAAAGTTCCTATCTATGAAAGGTACTATGCCGGCGGCGCCGAAACAATAAGAGGTTATAAAGAAAGACGTGTAGGCCCGAGAGATCCCAATACCAATGATCCCATAGGAGGAAATATACGCTTTTTGGGAACAATCGAAGCCACATTTCCGGTATTTGAGGATATGATAAAAGGCGCAGTCTTCACGGATGCAGGAAATGTTTGGGAGGAATTTGATAATATTGACGCGAAACTTAAATACGGCATAGGAGCCGGCGTAAGAGTAAAGACACCGTTAGGGCCGGTAAAGTTGGATTATGGCTGGCCGCTGACCGAAAATAGCGGAGATGCCAAAAAGGGCCGCTTCTACTTTTCAATGTCGCACGGGTTCTAGTATAAAAAAAGGAGCAGAACATGAAGATTGTTAAAGCAGTGGCAGTGGCAGTATTTTTCAGTTTCCTGATCTCTATGTTTATATGTCCGTCCTTGGCTTTTGCCAAGGAAATTAAGATGGGATATGTAAATTTGGGGAAGACGTTTGATGAGTATTCAAAGACAAAACAGGCAGATGCCGTATTGGAAAAGAAAAGCGGCGAAAAAGAAAAAGAACGCCAGAAGATGGTCGACGAAATAAGCAAGCTCAAAGACGAGCTGGAACTTTTGAACGACAAGGCAAAGCAGGATAAGCAGGTTGTCATCGACGAAAAACTGAAGAAACTGCAGGAATTCGTCAATACTACGAGAGAAGAACTGAACAAACAGCGCGATGAGATAGTCAAGGATATTGTGCGGGAAATAGACAAAATTATACAGGATTACGGAAAGCAGAACGGTTATACGGTTATCCTGAACGACAGAGTTCTCGTTTATGGCGAGGATACTCTTGATGTAACGCAGGATATCATAGATATATTGAACAAAAACACGGTAAGCACAGGTACCCTTAAGAAGAAGCAGTAAAGAAGGTAATCATGGCAGTTACAGTCAAAGACATAGCCGAATTAATAAAAGGCGAATTGGTAGGCGACGGCAGCCCTGAAATTAAAGGTGTGTCCGGCATTGAATACGCTGAAAGGGGCGAGATAACATTTATAGAACACCCCAGATTCAAAGAGCAGATCAGGGCTACAAAAGCGTCATGCG
>JAQUMG010000073.1 GCA_028718265.1 Candidatus Omnitrophota bacterium | reverse complement strand
AAAATCTATAAACTTTTCAAGATTTGCTTCGAGCGGCGTCGTGGTATCATCGACATCCTGGCCGTATAAGGTGTAGCCCATCTCAAGACGCAAAGTATCTCTGGCGCCCAATCCGGCCGGTTTCAGTTTTTTATCCCTGAGGAGAAAATTCCATAACTCGATCGCCTTGCCGGAACTTATATAAAGTTCATAACCGAGCTCACCCGTGTATCCCGTTCTACTTATTATATTCTTTTCTCCTAAAATATCAAAATAATTAAAGGTGTAATACTTCAGTTTTGCTATATCCGGATTTATCAGTTTGGATACGATGTCGCGTGAGAGCGGACCCTGTAAATCAAGCTTTGCCGTAGCTGAAGAGCGGTTTTCAAAATGAGCCCCTTTTTTCAGGTTGGCTTTGATCTGAGCAACGTCTTTATCTATGGTGCCGGCATTTACAACAATCATCCATTCTTCCTGCGAAAGTCTGTATACTATAAGATCGTCGATTACGCCGCCTTTTCCGTTAAGCATTGCGCCATAGCGGCACTTGCCGACGGGCATATCCTTTACAGAAAAAGAGAACATGTTTTCCAGGCCGGTCCCGGTTGCGCTGCCTTTTAGATAAAACTCGCCCATATGACATATATCAAAAAGTGATGCTGCGTTCCTTGTATGATTGTGCTCGGCTATTATGCCTTCATACTGGATGGGCATATACCAGCCGGCGAAAGGCGCCATCCTGGCGTTAAGCTTGATATGTTCGTCTTTTAGCGGAGTGTATTTTAAATCTGCGGCATTTTCCATGGTTACGGGATCCGATCGTGCTACCTCTTAAACTTTACCATTATTTCGATTTGTTCCAGTATGTGCCCTTCCATAGCGTCAAGCAACTGCTGCCTTGTCAGCCCCGACTCCAATTCGAGTATCCTGTCAAGGGCATACAGCCTGAAAAAATACCTGTGCTCCGTGCCGGGTGGCGGACACGGCCCGCCATAACCTATTTCCCGAAAATCCGTTACGCCCTGCTTTGCGCCGTTTTCAACGAGGTCATATTTCGGAATACCTTCGGATAATTTAGTGGTACCCTTAAGAATATTATAAATCACCCAATGGCTCCATACTCCGGCCGGCGCGTCCGGGTCTTCGCAAATTATTGCAAAGCTTTGCGTACCTACGGGAGGCTGTTCCCAAAACAGCGGAGGCGAGATATTCTGTCCTTTGCAGGTATATTTTAACGGCATTGTATCTCCGTATTTAAACGCCGGGCTCTTTATCATCAAAGCCATGGCATCACCTCCCATGAACAAAATGCAAGTTAAAATACCTGATATGACGGCCATTCGCGCTCTCATAGGCAAGATACCTCCGATCTATTTCGACTTGAATCTCTCTATTATTTTCTTTATTAACAGTACTTCGCCCATCTCATTCTTTTCGATATAAGTGTGGCCTATCCATTGCCACAGATACCCCAAAAATAAATTCAGGATACCATATTGCCAACACCCCGTTATAAGCTGAAACAGGCCGAAAAATACCTGCGAGATGCCTATCAGGTGAAGAAACCGGTCAAATATGTTAGCGTGGCGGGAAAAAAAATCGTTGATAAACCATTTTATTTTATCCATGCTTTATGCTGTCCTCCCGATCTTTTTTATTACCATTTTATACCCTGAAGACGCTATAAACCCTAACGTCGATAATATTATTATGGTCGCTCCCGAAGCAATGTCAAGAAAATAAGAAAGCCACAGGCCCCCAAGCATAAATACGACTCCGATAACTATCGAAAGAAGCATCATGCTTCTGAGGCCGGACGTATGTTGTTTGGCAATTGCCGCCGGTATCGTCAATAGCGCTATGACAAGCACGATA
Source organism: Candidatus Omnitrophota bacterium (assembly GCA_028718265.1). The sequence continues at coordinate 6,677 of JAQUMG010000073.1, read as the reverse complement.
CCCACTATCTTTATGAGAAGGACTATTGTCAGTGCTATAAGGCACAGAAGAATATAATACAATCTTTCGACCGGCATGCCGAGGGTAGCCGAATATTCCTCGTCGAAAGAAACTGCCAGAAATTCCTTGTAAAGAGAAAAAACAAATATTAATATTATGAAATCCAGAACCAGCATCATCAGGATATCGGCACGCGGCACGGTAAGAATATTTCCGAAGAGATAGCTGAAGAGGTCCGGAACATAACCCGGGGTAAGATTTATGAATATTATTCCGATTGCCATGCCAAAGGCCCAAAATATGCCTATTGCGGTATCCGGTGAAATCCGGGTCCTTTTGCTTATTACACCCATACCCAAAGCGAAGCACAGCGTAAAAGGAACTACCACAACTATAGGATTTAAACCAAGAAAATATCCGAGCCCTATGCCTCCGAACGCGCTATGCGCGATACTCCCGCTTATGGAGACGATTTTTTTTACAACAACATATGAGCCGATTATGCCGCACGCCACGCTCGCCAAAACAGCGGCTAAAATCGCATTTCTCATGAATTCATAGTGTAGTATGTCCATTAATGCTTCCTCATGACCCGATGCGGCACTCCGTGGCCGATAAGGTCTACATTGCACTTATAAGTTGCCTCAAGTATCTCCTGGCTTATTTCCTTATCACCGTGATAGAAAAACTTGCAATTCAAACAGGCAATCTTATCGACGTAGCTTGACATGACTCCCACGTCATGCGATACCATGATTAATGTTATTTTATTTTTCAGATTCTTCAAAAACTCATATATGTCCGTTTGCATAGGCTCATCCACGCTCGCAGTGGGTTCATCCAAAAGCAGTATCTTCGGCTCCGAAACAAGCGCTCTCGCTATAAAAACACGCTGCCGCTGACCCATCGAAAGTTTATCTATCTGGCGGTCTTTCAGATCAAGCATATTCACCACCCTAAGTGCTCTTTCCGTAGCTTCCTTATCCTTTTTATCAAATCCCTCGAACCACTTCTTGCGGGATAACCGGCCCAGAATAACGACATCCCATATATTTATAGGAAAATCGTGCTCGTGCAGACTGAACTGAGGGACATAACCCATATAGCTTCTCGCATCAACCGGCGTTTTGCCCATGATGCTCACTTGGCCTGACGACGGACGAATCAATCCTAATATCACTTTGAGCAGCGTCGTCTTTCCCCCGCCGTTAGGGCCGATGATACCTAAAAAATCGTTTTCGTAAACAGGTAAAGTTATGCCGTCCAGGACGGTAAATCCGTCGTAATTTACGCACAGGTCTTTTATGGATATTATTTCTTTTGCTTTATTCAATTTATTTCCTTCTCTAAAATACCTGCGATGTATTCCAGATTTCCGATATAATCTTTTCTTAGCGGATCAACCGACACTACTCTGCCGTTTATTTCTTTCGCGACCACCTCAGCACTTTTCTGGTTAAATTGAGGAGAGGCAAAAATTACTTTTACCCCGTTTTCTCTCGCGCTATCTATTATCTTCTTCAGGCCTGCTATTGTGGGTTCCTTCCCTTCCGCCTGCATCGGCATCTCTCTTAAGTCATAGTCACGGGCAAAATACCCCAGCGACGGGTGAAAAACCATAAAAACCCTGTTTTTCTTGTGCGATAATTTCTCTTTTATCCCCCCATCAAGCCTTAACAGTTCTTTTATATATTCTCCGGCGTTTTTTTGATATGACTCCTTGTGCGCCGGATCTTTCGCCGAAAGCGCATTTCAGATATTCATTACCATTATCATGGCGTTCCTCGGCGAAAGCCATATATGAGGATCTTTATCCAGTAATTCTATTCCTTCAGACGTATCTACAACAACTAAATTTTCATTAAGCGCCGCTAGTTTATCCATCCACGCAAGTTCAAACTCCAGGCCGGAACCGAGTTTAAAATATAAATCGGCATCGCCCACTTTCCTGAGCTGGGACGGAGTCGGTTCATACGTATGAGGGTCCATTCCTCCGGGTATCATTACTGAGACATCCGCGTATTCGCCGCCCACCTTTTCGACGAATTCCGCCTCCGGCAATATTGTCACTATGACATTGAGTTTCCCTGCAGCCGGCGATGCCCACGAAACAGCGGCTAACAGTACTAAGAATGATAAGATAGAATATCTTACTTTTTTGTAGTATGCCATAAAGATCCCTGCTTTGTATGTCTTTTTTCGAATTCTTTTTTTATCGCGTTTATTACTTCGGATTTTCTATTAATCCACTTCGGGGCAATCAGAAAATCCGGATTGGCGTCGGATACCAATCTGAATATGACGCACCCGGGATTCGTGACCTCCAGAAAATCGCATGCGGTATTTATATACTCATTGAAAGTTAAAAGATCCACTTTACCCCTGTTGTAATATTTTTCAAGCTTTGTCCCCTTCAGAACGTGAAGGACATGCAGCTTTATGCCGGAAACGGGTAAATCTGCTATCTTCTCCGCCGTCTCCAACATGTCTTCGCGCGTCTCTCCGGGAAGCCCCAGAATAACGTGGGCACCTACCTTTATCTTTTTTTTCGCGGTTATCGTAGCAGCTTCCACAAAATCATGAAAAGTATGGCGTCTGTTTATGAATTTGAGGGTACTGTCGTGCGCACTTTGCAATCCGTATTCTACCCACACATCATAGTCTTCGGAATATGATTCTATAAGATCGAGTTTTTTTCCATCGATACAATCCGGCCGGGTCGAGAAATATAAACCTACTATATCAGGAAAACATCTTATTATATCATAGGTAGTCTTTAATTTCGAGTATGTCGCGTAGGTATTTGTAGCATTCTGAAAATAGGCGATAAATTTTTCAGCCTTGTAGCGCTTCCTGGCGTAATCGATTGCATTTTCGGCCTGCTTCTCCAGTGAAAGCCGCGTGCCCACCAAAGACGAAAAACCCTTTTCGTTGCAATATATACAGCCTTCAGTATCGATTTTTCCGTCGCGGGTTGGACATGTAAAACCGGCGTTTAAGCTCAGGCGCTGTACGCGCGTCTTAAACATTTTCTGTAAATAGTCGTTGAAGGAGTAAAAGTATTTTTCCATAAGGGTCTTCCGCGAGGGGGTTGACCCCTAACAGTGCATACGTACCATTAAAAGTGAAATTGCAACGGGCGTAACGCCGGAGATGCGCGATGCCTGGCCGAGCGAATACGGCCTCGTTCTCTCGAGTTTTTCTTTTATTTCGTTAGAAAGCCCCTTGACCGATGAATAATCGAATTTTTCCGGTATTTTTATGCGGTCTATTTTCTCGAATTTCTGGACATTTGCGAGTTCCCGTCTGATATATCCGTCGTATTTCATATCGATTTCCACCTGGACTTTTTCGTAGTAGGAAAGTACGGGCAGCGTTTTGTCCATTGCCAATATATCGTTATAGCTTACGTGGCTGCGCTTCAAAATCCGGCCGAGTTTCGTGGAATCAAGTATTTTTTCTGCCTCGGCGACCTTACGCATTTTTTCTTTCATTGCCGAATATGCCTCTTCCTTGACTAAACCCAATCTCCTCCCGATTCCCATAAGGCGCGTATCCGCATTATCCTCCCTCACGAGAAGCCGGTGCTCCACTCTCGACGTAAACATTCTATAAGGCTCGCTGGTACCTTTAGTGGTCAAATCATCTATAAGCACTCCTATGTAGGCCTCTGACCTTTTTAAAATAAGCGGTTCTTTTTTCTGTATCTTAAGCGCCGTGTTTATCCCGGCCATAAGGCCTAAAGACGCCGCTTCTTCGTAACCCGTCGTGCCGTTTATCTGGCCGGCCATATAAAGGCCGCTTATATTTTTAGTCTCAAGAGTCGGATAAAGTTCTGTCGGGTCTACAAAGTCATATTCGATGCCGTAGCCCGGTTTATTTATACGGGCTTTTTCCAGGCCTTTTATGCTGTGTACAATATTTTCCTGCACGTCTCTAGGCAGGCTCGTAGAAATACCGTTCGGATAATAGTCGTCGGTACCCAGCCCTTCCGGTTCCAGAAATATCGTGTGCGAATCCCTGTCGGAGAAGCGGACGATTTTGTCTTCTATTGACGGGCAATACCTGACACCTGTCGATTTGATCTTGCCCGTATAAAGCGGCGACCTGTCCAAATTGTCTTTGATTATTTTATGCGTCTTCTTATTTGTGTGGGTTATGTAGCATGGCAGCTGTTCGCATCTGACAGATTCCGTGGAAAACGAAAAGGGAATTATTTCTGCGTCGCCGCGCTGGGCCTTAAGGGCGGAAAAATCTATCGTTTTGCCGTCAAGACGGGGGGTGGTGCCTGTTTTTAGTCTGCCTACTCTGAAGCCCAGTTTTTTCAATCCGTCCGAAAGCCCGGAACAGGCCTCTTCTTCTATCCTTCCCCCGGGAAAATGCTTCATGCCTATATGTATTAAACCGTTGAGAAAAGTCCCGGTAGTCAGAATAACCGCGGCTGAATGTATCCGCTTGCCACTTTTTGTTATGACGCCTTTACAAATCTTATGTTTGGAGATTATGTCTGTAACTTCGTCTTCTAAAACTTCCAGGCGGGCTTCATTCAAAATGCGGTTTCGCATATAGCGGTTATACATCGCTCTGTCGGCCTGTATTCTCGAAGAGCGCGCTGCGTAACCTTTGGAGGAATTGAGCATACGGAATTGAATGGCGTTTTGATCGGCGGCTCCGGCCATTTCACCGCCAAGGGCATCTATCTCTTTCACGAGTTGCCCCTTGCCCACCCCGCCGATAGCAGGATTACAGGACATAAAGCCTATCTTATCGATATGCAAAGTAATGAGCAGAACTTTGAGTCCCATTCTCGCCGCGGCCAATGACGCTTCGCACCCCGCATGCCCGCCGCCAACTATAATCGCATCAAAATCACTCTTCATACAACAACTTTTCTCTGATCGGGTCTGTAACTTTTTTTCCGCATACTAAATCTATTATTCTCAAGGCAAACGCCATAGCCGCAGCAGGTCCTTTGCCGGTAATTATGTTGCCGTCGACAACTACGCTCTGGTCGACATAAATGGCCTTTTTCCCCAGCTTATCTTCGCACCCAAAATAACAAGTCGCCTTTTTGCCGTCCAGTATTCCCATCGGCGCAAGAACGTAAGCCGGTGCGGCGCATATAGCAGCTACAACATTGCCTGCCTGATGGACTTTTTTAATCAAAGACTGAACTTTCGGCGCCTTGAAAAGATTCTGCACGCCGGGCATGCCGCCGGGAAGAATTACTGCATCCGGCAGCTCGCTGTAGGAATTTATCTCTATATCAGCGCTTACTCCGATACCATGGGAACCTTTTACGACCATGCCATCTACGCCGACTATCTTGACGTCCAACCCGGCCCTTCTTGATATATCTATGCACGTAACCGCTTCGATCTCTTCAAATCCCTCGGCAAGTAAAATCGCGATTTTCTTTTTCATCGGCATCATATCCTCAATATCCTTGAAAATTCTCTGTTACGATACGTTCATTCGGCACAAGCAATTCTTCGGAAAGTATTTTTTTCATCGCCCCGACCATTACCGGCGGGCCTGAGATATAAAACTTTCTTTCTTTGTAGTCGGGGATTTCCTGCCTGATAATGTCTTTATTTATCAACCCTATTTTACAATCGAATCCGGGAGACGATTCGCAAAGAATGTGTATAACCTTTAATTTAGGATATTTCCGCTGCATCTGTTCAAAATCTTCCCTGAATACTATATCGCGCACGGACTGATTTCCGTACAGAAGGACTATATCTGTTCCCAGCTTGGCATCAACGGCATACTTGCACATGCTCCTTACGGGGGTAACCCCTATCCCGCCGGACAGAAACGCTATTTTATCATCCGGATCGCTAAGCGTAAAACTTCCGAATGGATATTGTATCTTAACGGCATCACCGGGCTGCAAAGTATTCAGCTCCTCCGAGAAATCGCTTTCGGTCAATTTTTTCGTAAATTCGATATATCCTTTTTCCGTAGGAGAGTTTGATATCGACAGGTATCGCTTAAGCCGGGAATTCCCTCTGAGAATAACCAGCATAAATTGGCCCGCTTTAAAATTTATCTCTTTGGCTTCCAGGCGGACGCTTTTTACGTTATGCGTCCTTGTTATTATCTCTTTTACTCTGGTTTCTATTTCTCTTACCATGCTTATCCCCTAAATAACGTACATCTGTATTTTAATTTGGTTTTTTGCGGAATATGTAGTATAATCCTACAATAAACTTCTCAACTCATTTCACCTACCAAAAAAGGAGCCTGCAATGAAAAGAACTTTAATAGTCTTTGCGATTCTGGGTTTTCTTGCCGCTTGTTTCTTTTCTTTTAAAGTACTCGCCCGGGAAAATACCTCAGCCGCCGCGGACAATGGTATTATACTCTTTATGCAGGGTGATGTAAAAGTAAAATCTGCGAAATCCGAGGTTTGGATAAATGCCGGGAAGGGCATGGTCCTTTCTAACGGTGATAATATAAAAACCGGAGCACAGTCCTGGGCAGAAGTCGGCTTTGGCAAAGGTTTTAAGAATTCCGTAAGAGTCCAGGAAAATAGCCATGCGGTCTTTACCGACCTGGGTGCAATAAAAATAAATCTCATACAGGGAGAACTCCGTTCTTTGGTGGAGAAATTGGGCAAAAATGCAGTGTTTGAGATAAAGACCCCCGTCTCTATCTGCGGTGTCAGGGGA
>JAQUMG010000072.1 GCA_028718265.1 Candidatus Omnitrophota bacterium | reverse complement strand
ACTCAATGGCTCCTTTACTATCTGGACCAAAAGCTCCTGTCCTCTTTTCAATATATCCGTTATCTTGGGAGGCGGCGTATTTCTGTCTTTTTTCCTTTGCTCGTCATCCATTTCTTCATCCAGAAGATCGATGTAAGGAGAGCCCTCTTCGATTATATCGTCCACATACAGAAAGCCGTTCTTCTCCAGTCCTATGCTGACAAATGCCGCACCTATACCGGCCATAATTGAATCAACTTTGCCCTTATAGATACTGCCGACAAGGCGATTTGTTGAAGTCCGTTCTACGTAAAACTCTTCTATTTTGTTATTGTTTATAATCGCGACTCTGTTTTCTTCTGCTGTCGCATTAACTATTATCTCTTTTGCCATAATCCCTTCCTGTATTATTATTTAATTCCCTGAACCCTGGTTATCTCTATCCCGGCCGGAAGTTCTTTCTTGAGACGCTCCTCGAGATATTGAGGGGGTATAACCTCGCCCAATACTATCTCTGCCCGAAGATCATCGGCCTCTACTCCCAGCTTTACGGCGGGTTCAATCTTTATCTTCGGATGAGGATTAAATCCCTCGGTAAGAGAAAGCTGTAATCTTGCCCTTCTCGACGCCCGTTGAAAAAGTCTTAAAAGATCAAGATGCGAAATATACCGCATAATCCCCGTCTTTTTAAAGTGGATTATCGCGGTATATTTTTGCATTACTTCTTCACGGGTATGGGCACGAAGGCCGATGAGGAAGCAGCACTGGCATCAAGCGTATCGCTGCTGATAAGATGAACTGTCATGAATATGATAAGCTCTGTCTTCTCAACCCCTTCTTCGGTTTTTGTGAATAGCACCCTTCCCAAAACCGGGATATCTCCTAACCATGGTACTTTCTTTTTGTAGTTAACGGTATTTTCTTTAATTAATCCGCCGATCATAATGGTTTCGCCGTCTCTTACCATTATCTGCGTCTTGGCCTCCCTGGTGGAATATCTGGGCGCTCTTATGCCCCTCTGCGGATCCAGTACGTCATATCCCAGCAAATCAGAAATCTCCGGCTTTAAGTCCACGACAATATCACCCGACGCGTTTATGTGCGGTGTCACATTCAGTTTCACCCCGAGATCTTTTTCCGTATATCCGGTAACTTCCATGGTGCCCGTGTCCGGATTTCGTTCAAACTTAGGTATTGCCAATTTAATACCTACGAGTATGGATGCTTCCTGATTACTCAAAGTAGCGACGCGCGGATTCGAAAGGATATTTGTATCTCTCCGCGATTTCAGGTATTCCAAGACCAGTGAAAATTGCGAAAAGTCAAGTGTGCCGAATGTAAAATTATCAACCGTCGTTAACGGAAAAGGTGAATCGGTTCCCTGGTTAATATATCCCAATCCTATCGGGAATGGGCTATCCGTAGTCTGCGTAATAACGGCGCCGCTTTCCGTTGAAGATGCACTGTAAGTCGTAGTCCCTTCTACCCTCGGCATAAAGTTATTCCACATGTTGGATGGTATGCCTAGCCATGAAAGCTGGCCCGAATACGAAAACGGAAATGTAATCGGTCTCTTTGCGCCCGCAGCCGCCAGCCTCACATTCCAGTCTATTCCGAGGTTTTCGGCATCATTCAGTGTCGTTTCAATGATTTTCGCTTCGATCAAAACCTGCGGCGTTCTCTTATCGAGTTTATATATAACCTGGCGTATTTTGTAAAGATTAGTAGGGATATCCGTCACTATCAATACGTTGGTCCTCTCGTCAAATTTTATCTTATCTTTGCCGCGCACGGTGAGCATCTCTTTTATCGCATCCGTAACATCTTTGGCCTTGGCGTAATTTAATGAAAATACTTCTGTGGTTAATTCTTCCTGTTTTAGGTTTTCAATGGTTGTCACTCTGATTATATTGCCGTCCCGCTCAAAAGCATATCCGTAATTTTTACATATAATATCAAGCGCTTTCTCCCAATATACATTATTGAGCCGCACGGTCACCAGCCCGTCAACATCCTTGCTTCCGACTATATTCACACCGCTTTTTTCCGACAGAACCCTCAATACCGTCCTGACATCTGCGTCCTTAAAATCAACTGTTATGTTACCCGGCGCGATCTTTTCGCCAAGTACTTTCTCCTCTGCGTTTTCTCCGCCGGCAGCGGTTTCAGTATTTGCAACCTGCTGCGCAGCAGGTTGCGGGGATGCAGCCAAGGGTTGGGTCGCCTGAGGCACTGGTTCTGCAGTTCCGGTTTTGGTTTCTTTCACTGCCTCATCCGGCTTAGCAACGGCCATTGAAGCATCCGCCGGCGGAGCCGCTCCTCCGCCTATAACCTCTGATTGAGACTGCGAAATAGGGCTTAATGATGCAAGAAATATGATTATGGCACCTAAAATTAGTATCTTTTTTTTCAACTCTTCCCGCCTCCTTCCTCGACTAAGTTAATCGTATGCACCCTGTCATTAACTTTTATTATAATCGAGTCATTATTAATCTTTATCACCTCTACATTGTACTTTTTCTCGCCTTCCCCAAGAACTTCATCATTCAGCACTACCATCGACTTGCCGCTTGGATCGAATATTATGCCTTCAAATTTTACATCATCTATGGTCTCAACGGCCTGAAGGCCCATATTGGTCCTCGTCTCGCCGGTGGACAACGGAACAAAAGGATCCCGCTTACCTTTGCTGAAATATTGATACTCTTCTCCGTGTACCATCACTAAAAAGATGCCCGCAGAAAGAATAGCAATTATTGCCGGGATTAGACAGATACGCCGTTTCACTGATTTTTATCCTTTAGCACAAACGTTTTGACAATAAGCTGAACATTGTGACGCCTTGGAGCCGTTTTAACAGACTCTATTGTTATGTCCGATACATCCATAAACCTTTCGTCTCTCTCTAGCTCTGAAATAAAGTTTCCTAATTGATGATAACCGCACTGCGCATTTACCATAATCCCTTTTGCCTGATAGATGGCCGATGGCGATACTGTTTTTTCCGCTGCCGTGCTGTCCGCATCTTTGATCGGGGCTATTTTGGTGATCTTGACATCCGCGGTTTGCGCCATAGCTGATAACCTTTCCAATAGGGCGGGAAATTCCTCTTCCCTCGGAAGTTTGTTACTGTAAGCAATTGCTTTCTGCTTGAGCCCCGATACTTCTTTTTCCATCTTCGGCATGCTCTCTATCGACAGGCTCGCAATATTCAGGTCGCTCTGCATTTTGGAAACCTTGCGCGAAATATCCGAAAGTTTTGAAATAATGGGATTAAAAAACAGCAATACATAGCCTATTAATATAATGCCGCAGATAAGCACGGTAAATACTATTATCTCATTTTTCTTGGCTTTTTTCAGAAAATCTAATTTAAATTCCACTTTACTCCTTCGCTATCTATTTAAAATAGCATATCAATTCGAAATCCATTATCTCTTCTTCTTTTAGTTTCGTCCTTTGAATCGAGGCAGACTCAATATCTTTAAAATCAGAAAAGAAATCCTTATTCTCCTTGAGACTTCGTATGAATTTTCCTATGGTAGCCGTTTCTTCTCCCCCGGCTGCGATTGCGCTACCGTTTAAATGCAGGGTTTGAATTATGGTCTTTTTCGGCTCGGCCTTAATTTCTTTGGCTTTAACCTTAGAGCTGCTCTCGCCCATATCGCTTTTAACAACCGGCTCCTGAATAATAACGCGTTTCTCCAGCCAGAGTTTATTCAGCCAAACCCCCGATATCATGGCATCGCTTATATCGTTTAGCCGGCGTGCCCAACTGTGCCTATTCCTCACAAGCTTATCGATGGCGTCTATCTTAGCTTTCATGCCGGTAAATTCTACCTTCACATTATCGGCCTTTTCCTTCTGGGGCAACATCGTCTGCCATTTTCTCTCAAGCCTCTTAAGCGTCTTCGCTTTAATGGCTAATGTCAGGCCGAGCACAAGATGTATTATGATTATGACTCCCAAAAGGCCGGCGATAATCGGCAAAAAAGAAATGTCGGGAAGTTCTATTTTTCTTCTCTTTTTCTTGGCTTCCGGAGGAAGCAAATTTATTTCTATCATTTTAACTCTTACCTTAAGGCCAGTCCTATGGCCGTACCCATCTGATATTTCAGCGAATTTACTAACTGGCTATCCGCCGAAGGTTCCAGCGCTATAGCAGCAGTAGGATCCCAAAGCGCTATTTCTACATCCAGATTTTCTTTCATTATTTCGCATATATTATTACTTTTCGAAACTCCCCCGCCAAGATAAACTTTTTCTATATTTCGCCCGGATTGATTCTCGTAATAACTGAACGAAAGGCGTATTTCGTCGACAATGGCACGCAACATTGCTTTTGTCTTTTCGGCCACTTCGGCTGTTTTGTCTTTCGGGTTTATTTTCAATTCTTCGGCGTCTTTTAAGTTTAAGGACATGGATTCCATAATAGACTTGGTCAGGTCATCTCCCCCTATCTGTATGCTCCTGGTAAAATAAAGCACTCCTTCGGCAATTATATTGATATCGGTAGCCTTTGCGCCGATATTGACAACAGCGGATGTCCCGCTTTTGTTCCGCTGCGGCGCCGACAGAAATGCATTAACGTTAGCTAAAGAGACGACATCCAGAACGCTTGCGGACATGCCTGCCCGGTTTATCAAGTCGAGTCTTTCGTTAATGATATCTTTTTTCGCTGCTATGAGAAGTACCAGCATCTTATTATCACCCAAATGGGGTATCAGCAGCTGATGGTCCACTACAACTTCATTTAAGCTGAAGGGGATATATTTCTCTGCTTCGAAAACTATAGCGTTTCGGAGCTCCTCCTCGTTCATACGCGGCAGTTCGATAAATCGTACGACTACGGAAGAACCCGGGACAGCAATGGCCACGTCCTTGCCCGGCATGATCTTGGCCATGACGGCCGTCTCTTTCACCGCATTCGCAATACTCTCGGCGGATCCCGGCTTTTCTATTTTCGCATATCCTATATTTTTGATCCTTACAATATCTTTTTCCTGGAAAAGCTCCACCGTCTTGATCGAATTGGAACCTATGTCTATCCCGATATGATCTTTTCCCGTTTTACCAAAGCTTTTAAATAAATTCATTCTTCACCAAAAATATTTTAGGGGCAAGCATTACATTGCCGGAGGCTTCCGGATAGGAATTCCATGGTAAGGTATTTCCTGGTAACGCGTTTTTAATTATATTCACGCCATTTACCGTTCTTAAAATAATTACCCCGTCCCTTTAATGGGGCGGGGTTTATTGAGCTAGCGCATGGCCTTCTATGCTGCAAGTAACCTGCGGGTAACTCCCTACCGCAGTAATTGTGTACGTTCCCTTTGAAGGACAGACGGGTTTACCGCTTTTTAAGTAACTGTAAATCTCTTCCTCATCCGACGCAGTAACTGCATACCCCTCATCAATATCATTTTCGAAAACCCATCTGTCGGTGGCAGCTTCTATCTGGCGCAGATTATTCATGCATATGCCTTTTCGCGTCCCTATTCTTGTTTTGTAGTAATTAGGCAGCGCGATGCTGGCCAAAACGCCTATTATTATGACGGCGATCATGAGTTCTATCAGTGTGTATCCCATGACCTTGTTAATTTGACGCATATTGCTCGCGTTCCTTATCGTAAATATACTAGTTCATATATATAATTATAGTAAGATTATGTCTTAATTTATTATTACTAAAAAATACCATATGGACGCAGCTTTGTCAAGAGATAAACGTATATATCTGTCATTTGCAAATAAAAAAGCGATGGGTAAATACCAACCCCATCGCTTCTTAATAGTGTAATCAGCTAACTATTGCTACCTAACATTTACGGCAGCACATGCGGAACTTTACCTGCTGGCGAATCTATTGAGCAAGTAACGTCTGTGCCGACAGCACCATAAGTATACGTACCGCCTCCTGGGCAAGTAGGCATACCGCCCTTGATATAAGTAGCAACCTCAGCGTCAGTTATCGCATCGCCTGTGGTTTTGCCTTTTTCAAGCGCCCATTGCTCCTTCGCAGACTCTATCTGCCTCATGTTATTGATACAGGCATTTGCCTGCGCCGTTTCTCTGGCTTTTACGAAGTTAGGAATAGCTATAGCCGCCAATAAACCTATAATTGCAACAACGATCATGATTTCAACGAGCGTAAAACCCTTCCTATTTAGCCTTAACATTTCAATCCCCTCCCTTCCTTACCTGGATGGTATCTAGTACAGCCCGAAGATCCTGCCAATTCCGCAATGGGAGGTATTTATAATTGCCCATTTTTCAGTTTTGGCACCTGTTTCATCTTCTAACTTGTACCAAGTAAGTATACCACATAAAGTGCGAAAAAACAAGGGGGCCCCGGATAACTTCATCGGGATAAGCGGGTATTCGAACACGGCCTTTATTACATATTTATAATCGTCGATATCTTGAATATCGGCAAGAACATGCAGATAACGATAGTTCCTATAACAACGCCTAAAAATGCTATTATCAGGGGTTCGATCATGCTTGTCAATCCGCTGACAGCGGCATCGACCTGAGCGTCATAAAAGTCGGCTATTTTTGACAGCATTTTCTCCAGTTCGCCGGTCTGCTCGCCAACCGAAACCATTCTTACTACCATCGGAGGAAAGACCTTGCTTTTACCAAGGGGCTCGGCTATGTTCTCCCCCTCCCTTATACTTGAACGTATACTCATGACCGCCACTTCTATCAACTTATTGCCAGATGTCTTTCCCACTATCTCAAGAGAACTTAAAATCGGAACACCGCTTTTTACTAATGTTGAAAGTGTACGCGTAAACTTACTGACGGCAACTTTACGCAAAAGAATTCCGAAAATCGGCAGATTAAGCATTAAAGTATCAAATCTAAGGCGGCCTCTTTCCGTATTGATATAACGTAAAACCAGAAAAACTACTATTGCCAGAAACCCTACACCAAAAACGAAATACTTCCTCAGGAAATCGCTTACATTGATAAGAACCTGCGTGGGACGAGGTAAGGCCGCGCCAAAACCGGCAAAGATATCCTTAAACACGGGAATTACTTTGACGAGAAGGATTATGGTAATCACCACGGCCATTACCGTTATTACGGCCGGATAAATCAATGCGGATTTCACCTTTTTCTGCAGTGAGCTTGTTTTTTCAAGATAAGTTGCTATCCTGTCAAGTATCTCGTCGAGCATGCCGCTCGATTCGCCGGCTTTTACCATGTTAACAAAAAGGGGCGAGAATACTCTCGGGTGTCTTGAAAATGCCTCGGAAAGGCTTGAACCGGTCTCGATATTGTCCCTGACCTTAAGTATGACTTCTGAAAATGTCCTATTTTCCATCTGTTCTCCGAGAATATCAAGCGCGCCCACAAGGGGTATACCGGCATCGACCATAGTAGCGAGCTGCCTGGAAAAAATGACCATATCGTCGATCGTTATGGACTTCCTGTTTAAGAATGATCCTGTCTGCCCCACTGCTTCTCGTGTTTCCGTAATGGAAACTATTACCAGATCTTTTTCTCTCAGCTTCCCTATTAATATGCTTCTATCCGGAGCATCGAGAACCCCCGTAACGGTTTGCCCGCTTGCATTTTTTGCTACGTATTTGTATAACGCCATATTTTCCCCTCTTATTCTTCCGTAGTTATTCTCAAAACTTCTTCCAGAGTCGTATCGCCATTAATAAATTTCTTAAACGCGTTATCTCTTAGTGTCGCCATACCATGCTTGGTTGCGTAATCCTTTAGCTGGTCCCCGGGTACGCGTTTTATGATCATGTCCCGTATGGCATCATCAACAATAAATACTTCCAACGTTGCCATGCGGCCATAGTAACCGGTGTTGTTACATTTAGGACATCCACGGCCCTTAAAAAATTTCTTACCGCTTAATTTATCCAGCTCCGCTTTCTTGATGCCTACTCTTTCCAGCACTGACATGGGAACTTCCGTTTCTTCTTTGCAATAGGGACACACGCGACGGCACAACCGCTGCGCTGCAGTAAGAACCATGCTGGAGGCTACCAAAAAAGGTTCCACGCCCATATCAATCAGCCGCGTAACCGCTCCGGGCGCATCGTTTGTATGCAAAGTGCTTAATACAAGCTCTCCTGTCAGCGAGGCCTTAATAGCGATATCGGCCGTTTCGAAATCCCTGATTTCGCCCACCATTATGATATCGGGGCTCTGACGTAAAAGGCCTCGTAACCCGGTGGCAAATGTCAGACCTATATCGGTATTGACCGGAATCTGCGTAATGCCCTCAACCTGATATTCAACGGGATCTTCGATTGTAATAATATTTTTCTCCGGGGTATTAAGCTTGTTAAGTATCGAATAAAGCGTTGTTGACTTCCCGCATCCCGTGGGGCCGGTGAGCAGTATCATACCGTATGGCTTTTTAAATCCTTCTTCGAACCTTTCCAGTTCCTCTCTCAGGAATCCCAGTTTATCGAGCCCGACGCCAAGATTGCTTTTATCAAGAGCCCGTAACACCACCTTGCTTCCGTAGGAAACAGGCAGTACCGAAACCCTGAAATCCACTTCCCTGCCTTCAAGGCGTATCTTAAATCTGCC
>JAQUMG010000071.1 GCA_028718265.1 Candidatus Omnitrophota bacterium | reverse complement strand
AACACCGCGCGAGATGAACGCAGATATAGTAGCGGGCGAAGGACAGAGCATTGGTATGCCGCTTTCTTTTGGCGGGCCGTATCTAGGCTTTATGGCTACAAAGAAGGAATTTGCCAGAAGGATGCCCGGCAGGATTGCCGGAGTAACGGTTGATAAAAGCGGAAGAAGGGGTTTCGTCCTTACATTACAGGCCAGAGAGCAGCACATAAGGCGCGAAAAAGCCACTTCCAATATATGCTCTAATGAAGCGCTTTGCGCCATGAGGGCGATTATATTTCTTTCGGCTATGGGCAGAGAAGGATTACGCGAACTGGCTCAGCTTAATCACGACAAGGCAGAATATGCTAAGAAACTTTTGGACAAGATTAAGGGCGTTGAAGTTAAAAAGAGTTCGCCTACTTTTAATGAATTTACGGTTTTGCTGCCTAAGAATGCCGATGATGTTCTTGAGGCAATGATAAGCAAAAATTTCCTTGCCGGTTTGCCGCTCGGCCGGTACTATAAGGGCATGGAGAAATACATGCTCGTCGCCGTAACCGAGAGAAGGACTAAAAAAGAGATCGAAGATTTTGCGCACAATCTGGAAAAGGTAATATGCGATTGATATACGAAAAGAGCGTAAAAGGCAGAAGAGGGATTAGTCTTCCGGCTTCGGATGTACCGAAAACGGAAGTCTATGAGAAATATCTAAGGAAAGAAACCGCCGCCCTGCCGGAGGTATCCGAACTGGACGTTGTCCGTCATTTTACGAATCTTTCACGGATGAATTTTTCCGTCGATACAAATTTTTATCCTCTGGGTTCCTGCACAATGAAATATAACCCTAAGTTTACCGAAGTAATATCAAACCTTCCGGGTTTCCGCGACTTGCATCCGTTCATGGCGCAGTTTGATTATGCCGAAGGCCTGGCGCAGGGTGCGCTTGAAGTGCTTTATAACGTTGAAGAGCTGCTTGCCGAGATTACGGGTATGAAAGAAGTTACGACGGAGCCGCTCGCGGGGGCGCACGGCGAGCTTACCGGCATAATGCTCATAGCCGCTTACCATAAACATAAGAAGAACAAGAAAAAATATGTCATTGTTCCCGATTCATCACACGGCACTAATCCGGCCAGCGCAGCAATAGTCGGTTATGAACTGATATCGATTCCCACCGGCAAAGACGGCTGCATGGATATGGACGAATATAAATCGAAACTTACCGATGAGGTTGCGGCGGTGATGCTGACGTGCCCCAACACACTGGGAATATTCAACGCGCGCATAAAAGATATTGCCGATATGGCGCACAAAGTCGACGCGCTTATGTATTACGATGGTGCGAATCTTAATGCCATAATGGGGAAGGTGCGGCCGGGCGACGTGGGTTTCGATGTTGTGCATCTTAATCTTCACAAGACATTTGCCACTCCGCACGGCGGCGGAGGTCCGGGGGCAGGCCCCGTAGGCGTTAACGAAAAACTGACAGATTTTCTGCCGGTGCCGAAAGTAGTAAAAAATAAAGACGGTTCATTTTCGCTGAAAGAAAATAAACCCAAATCCATAGGCCGCATAGCGCCTTTTTACGGAAATTTCGGCGTTATATTGAAAGCTTACGCATATATATTACTTCTAGGAAAAGAAGGGCTGACAGAAGCCAGCGAAATGGCGGTATTAAACGCCAATTATTGCATGGCACGCCTCAAAAAAGCATACCACCTGCCGTATGACAGAATATGCATGCACGAATTCGTGCTTTCAGCGTCGATACAGCTTGAAAAGGGCATTCATGCACTAGATATAGCGAAATATCTTATAGATAACAGAATGCACCCGCCCACAGTATATTTTCCCCTTATCGTAAAAGAGGCCATAATGGTCGAACCGACCGAAAGCGAGTCCAAAGAGGCAATGGACTGTTTTGTGGAGGTAATGCTTAAAGCGGCGGAGTTGGCGGTAACGGCGCCCGATGTTTTGAAAAATGCGCCCGTCACCATGCCGGTCTCAAGGCTCGACGAAGTGAAAGCGGCGAGAGAACTCAACTGTAGCCATATATGATAGTCAAAGACATATCATTTGCTCATGCGGAAGAAAATATCCTCTACGACGAAAAATTACTCGATCTTGCAGAACAGGGTTTGAGCAGTGAAATTCTGAGATTTTGGGAGGCTTCCGGGTTTTTTATCGTATTAGGCAGAATTTCGAAACAAGAAGCAGAGGTAAAAACGGAAGCGGCGGCTGCCGATGGAATTAAAATAATAAAGCGCCGTTCCGGCGGCGGCACGGTTTTGCAGGGACCGGGGTGCCTTAATTATTCACTTATATTATCCTTGGAAAAAAGGCCGGCGCTCATGGATATCAAAAAATCTTACGAGTTAATTCTAGGGAAAATAACCTCTTCTTTTACCGGTATCGGCATAAAAGCGGAATTTATGCCCCTTTCGGATATCACGCTTTCCGGCAGGAAATTTTCCGGAAACGCGCAGTGGCGCAGAAAAAAATATATGCTTCATCACGGTACAATACTTTACCGGTTTCCGATAGAACGGATCGAAAAATATATCAAGATGCCGCCGGCAGAGCCGCCTTACAGGAAAGGGCGCAGCCACAGCGAGTTTTTGACGAATATTAATATTTCTGCGGCGGAAATAAAAAAATCCTTCGGAAAAGCTTTTACCGGGGAAGCGGTGAGAATATGACAAAGATCGAATCCATAATAGAGCGCGCAAAAAAGAATCCTAAACGGATCGTATTGCCGGAGACGGACGATGAAAGAGTACAAAAAGCTGCCAAGAGGATAAAGAGCGAGAAGATAGCCGAAATAGTGGATTCTTCAAAGTATTCCGCGTCGGACGAGATTGCGAAAAATTTTTACGAACTCAGGAAACATAAAGGTGTAACCGAACAAGAGGCAAAGGCTACAATAGCGCAGGACCCGCTTTACCTTGCTGCCATGATGACGCGTATGGGCCTTGCCGACGGATTTGTCGCCGGCGCTTCACGCATGACGAAAGACGTAATAAGGGCAGCCATTCATTGCATTGACATAGAGCGCTCCGCCGGTATTATATCGGGCGCATTTGTTATGGAGCTGGAGCGTTCCGGTTACGGTGCGGCCGGCCTGTTTATTTTCGCCGATTGCGCGGTCATTCCTGAACCGTCAGCAAAACAACTGGCGAGGATAGCTGTCTCAAGCGGAGATTTCTTGAAGCTGGTATTCTGCATAGAGCCGAAGATTGCCTTTTTAACTTACTCATCACGCGGAAGCGCGGCAGGAGAATCGATAGACCGTGCCAGAGAAGCAGTGGCTAAGGTCAGGGAGAAAAGACCCGATTTTACGGTTGACGGCGAACTTCAGTTAGATGCAGCCATAGTTCCTGAAGTATGCCGGCGAAAATCTCCCGACAGCCCGCTGAAGGGCGAAACAAACGTGCTGATATTTCCCAATCTGGACGCGGGGAATATAACATATAAAGCCGTTGAACGTTTAGGAAATGCTAAAGCAGTCGGGCCGGCATTGCTTGGTCTTGCGAAGCCGTGCAGCGATCTTTCGCGCGGCTGCAATGCAGATGACATCGTTAATGCAGTAGCGCTGACTGTAGTCCGGGCACAACTGGGGATATAATTATGATCATAGTGACGGGTGCGGCAGGGTTTATCGGTAGTTGCCTTTTGTGGAAACTTAATGAAGAAGGCATAAGCGACCTTATCCTCGTGGATGAGAAGCTTACACCCGAAAAACGGCTTAATATAGAGAAGAAAAAATACAAAGATTTTATCGAGAAAGAAAAATTTCTTGATTTAATCTCTTCGGGTAAAATAGGGAAGAAAGTAGATGCAATTTTTCATCTAGGTGCCTGCAGCTCCACCACTGTAACGGACGAGGCCTATCTTAAGAAGAATAACGTGGAGTATTCTGAAAAATTAGCGGAATACGCCGTTAAAAATAACGTACGTTTTATTTATGCCTCATCCGCGGCGACGTACGGTAACGGCGAAAACGGTTATAGCGACGAGAACGAGAATACATATAAATTGAAGCCGCTAAACGCCTACGGCCGCTCAAAACAGCAATTCGACCTGTGGGTCCTGAATGAAGGCCTCGGTGATAAAGTAGTCGGTTTGAAGTATTTTAACGTATTCGGCCCGAACGAATACCATAAAGGCGAAATGAGAAGCTTAATAGCCAAGTCATTCGACGAAGTTGTAAAAACCAAAAAGATGCGGTTGTTTAAATCGTACAAAAAAGAATACAAAGACGGCGAGCAGAAAAGGGATTTTGTGTATATCAAAGATGCGGTTCTGGCGACTTATTATTTTCTGGAAAAACGCGATAAAAACGGCATCTACAATATAGGAACGGGCCGGGCGCGCTCGTGGAATGATCTGGCAAAGGCCTTGTTCGGGGCTCTCAACCTGCCGCCCGTAATAGAATATTTCGATATGCCGGAAAATTTAAGAGATAAGTACCAATATTTTACTCAGGCCGATACCGCAAAACTAAAGCAGGCAGGATACAAAAAAGATTTTACGAATCTGGAAGATGCCGTCAGGGAATATGCGGGCTTTTTAAAAAGCAGGGTGTATCTATGAGCGCGGATAGCGGTAAAGCAGCATTAAAAAAACTTAAACCGGATGCGAAGGATAGATATACGCGGCTCTTCAGCGCTAAAGACGGAACCGCTGCGTCGTTTCGTTCCGGCTGCGTTATTCTGGAACCCGGCGAAAATATCGGGGAGCATAGCACGGATGCGAAAGAGGAACTTCTTATTATTCTTAACGGCACGGGGAAACTTTTTCTTGGTAAAACATCCGGAATAGGTCTAGAAAAAGATTCTGTCGCCTATATTCCGCCGCGCACAATTCACGATATTAAAAATACGGGGGAGGAAGCTCTGCGGTATGTCTTTGTCACGTCTTAGAAAGTTCAAGTACATATACGGCCCCGTTTCCTCGTGGCGGCTGGGCAGGTCTTTAGGAGTAGACCTGCTTTCCCGGAATAAAAAGGTATGCACCTTTGATTGCGTTTATTGCCAGATAGGCGCCAATCCGGAAATGACAACGGAAAGGGAACCGTATGTTGCCGCCGGAGAACTGCTCGATGAAATAAAAAATTTACCGCGCAACCTGAAAATAGATTACATAACTTTTTCCGGAAAGGGCGAACCAACACTGGCCGGCAATCTGGGCGGGATAATAAAAAAAACGAAGCAAATAAGAAGAGAGAAGATAGCGGTAATAACCAATTCTTCTTTAATGAAGTGCAGTGCAGTAAGGAAGGATTTATCTCTTGCAGATGTCGTAATAGCCAAAATAGACGCATTTTCCCAGAAATCTTTCGAAAAGATAAATAAGCCCGTAGCCGGCCTGAGATTTAAGGATGTATATAACGGCATAAAAGAATTCAGGAAGCATTATAAAGGGAAGCTGGCGATACAGATAATGTTCTTTGACGCCAATAAAGATGATTTCAAAAAGATAGCCAGACTTGTGTATGATATACGGCCGGATGAGATCGAGATCAATACGCCGACCAGGCGTTCACCGATAAAGCCGCTTTCGAAAAGTGATATCGCGAAGATAACGAAATATTTCAGAGCGTTCGGGAAGAAGGCAGGGCTGAAAACAAGAGTCATATCTTTATATGAAAGTGAGCGAAAGGACGTTACTGCAATAAATAAAGAAGCTACTATCAGGCGCAGGGGCGCTATGGTATAATTATAGTTAAGGTGTGCAAATCGTCCCTCGTCCGCCCCAGCGGGACTCGGGACGAATTTTTGCGCGCAAAAATTCGGAGGCATTAATGAGTGAACTAAGAATCAGTGAAGTCAAAAGTATAAGCGTTATCAGCGTATTTAAATACTTTGGAGGCATTTCTTTGATAGCCGGGCTTGTTATCGGCCTTTTTGGCAGCTTCTTGAGGATGGATGTGGTGATACCTGAATCCATAAAGACATTACCGCTCATGTCCAAAATCGGCCCGGGAATACCGACCGGCATAGTGCTTGGCGTTATATGCGGCATAAGCGCGGGCTTAGGTTTTTCGATACTTGCGTTACTTTATAATTTCTCCGCGGGTATACTGGGAGGTATTAAATTATTCATGAAAGATGAATAGGCTCCTGGTAATGCCGGGTTTTATTCATTAGTGATTTTGCTTGTAATTATCGTTTAATAATTGTATAATAAATACTATAGAAGTCAGTTACATAACGAATGTCTTCTGGCGGATGCCGGAAGACATTTTATTTAACCATATGAAAAAAGAGATACTACTTTATTTAATAATTTTCGCTCCATTGTTAGGGGCATTGATGCTTCCTTTTATGGGAAGATTTTCTTCGCGCCTGAGGAATGCCCTTGCCTTGATTCTGACTTTGATATCTTTGGCCTCGTCCGTGCTTCTTGTCCCATCGGCTTTGAGCGGCGCGCCGGTAGCGATTAAAAAACTTTTCCCGCTGGGGTTTAACCTGATCTTTGCCGCCGACGGCCTCGCCGTATTTATGGCAATGGTTTCATCTTCCATAAGCGCTATTATAGTTTTCTATTCTTTCGGCTACATAAAACATTATGACAATCAGGACGAGTATTATTCCATGGTGCTCCTGTTCCTCGGAGCCATGATGGGCCTTATCTTTTCCGGGAATCTTATATTGATGTACCTGTTTTGGGAGATGACTGCGTTTACGAGCTGGCGTCTGATAGGATTTTTCAGAGAAGATGCCCATGTATTGAAAGCGGACAAGGCATTTTTAGTCACGTGCTTCGGCGCAGTCGTCATGCTGATAGGTTTTATCATGCTGTACCAGCAAACCGGCTCGTTCGATCTTTCCGTGATAAAGGAATCATTGAAAGGAAATCCGCTTTCTAATCTCTCGGTGTTTTTAATACTGATAGGCCTTTTTGCGAAATCGGCGACACTGCCTTTCCATACCTGGCTTCCGGACGCCGGCGTGGCGCCTTCGCCGGTCACGGCTCTCCTTCATGCGGCAATACTGGTTAAAATCGGCGTTTATGTATATGCAAGATTATTTGTCGCAACTTTCGCCGTCGGCGAATTATGGCACACGGTAGTTCCCGCGATCGCCGGTATAAGTGCTCTTGTAGCGGCGGGAGCGGCGTTAATCGATACGGACCTGAAAAGGATAATAGCATATTCAACCATAAGCCAGATAGGTTTCATATTTTTGGGATTTGCCGTAGGGACTAACATAGGTATAGCGGGCGCGCTTTTATTTATTTTGATGCATGGTTTAGCAAAAGCCGGGCTGTTTTTATGCGCGGGTATAGTGGAACAGAATACGAAAATAAAGGATATTACCAAGTTAGGCGGGCTTATAAAAACGATGCCGGTAACGGCGGCGGCATTCTTATTTTGCGCTTTTTCGGTAATGGGAATCCCGCCCTTCGGGGGATTTTTTGCGAAATATATGGTCATCACGGCCAGTCTCCTGAGCGGCCATATTTTTATAGCGCTTCTTTTTTTATTATGCAGTCTCTTTACCATACTTTACCTTTTCAGGGCTTTCAATGCCGTATTTCTGGGAGAGATGAAAACTCAGGCGGCAAAAGAAGGCTCCCCGGTTATGGTTATATGCGTGTCATTATTGGCTTTTCTTTCTTTAGCGGGCGGAATTCTCATCCAGTATCCGAATTCTTTTGTTCAGGCAGTAGTTAATCAAATTGCGGCGGTGGTTAAATGAAAGATTATATTCTCACGTTGCCCATATTGATACCTCTTATTTCCGGAATATTGATTCTGGCCATTAGTAAGCGATTCAGAGTTTTGCGCGATACCGTACTTCTTTTGGCAACGGGCGCTAACCTTATGTTTGCTTTCAGGCTGTTCGGCAAAACAGCGACCGGTATTTTCCCGTGGGCCGGTTTCGGCATGGAGTTTTCGCTCAGGGCCTATCATTTCAGCGAGTTTATTATCCTCTCAGCCGCATTTTTCGGATTTTTAATCGCGCTTTATTCAGCCGCTTTCATGCGCGGAAAAGATATCCAGAAACAATTCTACTCATATTTTCTTATAGCAATCGCCTTCGCAAACGGAGCAACCCTTTCGAACAATCTTGTACTCTTATTATTCTTCTGGGAAGGATTATTGCTGACTTTATTCGGTATGATAGCGATAGGCAATAAAAACGCATTTAAAACGGCGACCAAAGCGTTCGTTATAGTCGGATTGTCCGATCTTTGTATGATGGCAGGGATAGGCCTGGCAGGATATCTTTCCGGTTCGTGGGAAATTTCCAGCATGAATATCCCTTTAAACGCGCTTGGCGGATTGGCATTCGTGCTCCTTATGATAGGAGCGATTTCTAAGGCCGGATCTATGCCGTTTCACAGCTGGATTCCCGACGCGGCCAATGATGCACCGCTTCCTTTCATGGCATTCTTCCCGGCTGCGCTTGAAAAACTGCTCGGCATATATTTTCTGGCGAGGATTTCGCTCGACATGTTCAAATTGGAACCCAATTCATGGCCCAGTATCCTGCTCATGACAATCGGCGCGATTACTATTTTACTTGCCGTCATGATGGCGCTGATACAGAAAGAATATAAAAGGCTTCTTTCCTATCACGCGAT
>JAQUMG010000070.1 GCA_028718265.1 Candidatus Omnitrophota bacterium | reverse complement strand
TCTCTATCCTGCCGACCTTCTCCATGCCCTCCATAATCTCTTCGATGGCCTCGTGCGCACTTTCACCATAATACTCATCTATCGCATCGTCAATATCCTTATCGGTGGCGACAAGTATGCCTATCTGAAAACCGGTCAGAGATTTTATCTCGTCCATGGCAAATACATTAAGCGGATCAGCCATTACTACGGTAAGCAGGTCCCCCATTCGTGATATGGGCATGAATTTGTAGCGGTACGCCAATTTGCGCGGGATTAATTTTATTAGTGACGGGTCTATTTTATAGCGGGACAGATTGATAGGGGGTATGCCGAGCTCTTCGCTGAGGACTACCATCAGGTCTTTTCTGTCTACAAAACCGTTATTAATTAAAATATCGCTGAGCTTGCCGCCCTTTTCTCTTTGTATGTTCAAAGCTTCTTTAAGCTTCTCGGCGGTGATGAGCCCTCTTTCCAGTAATATTTTATTGAGGCGCTCCTTTAGCGATAAGGCCATTTTATCAGCTTTCGGCTATTTTTCTTTTTTCTTCTTCTGATAATATTTATCCAGCGCATTCTTTATGTCGGTTGTGGTACTGACGAAGATCTGCACTTGCGAGCCCGATATAAGCTCTATGTCCTCTGTCGCCTGTAAATTAAGCGGATTTGCCATGGCTATCGTTAAGGTGTCTCCTATTTTATCAATACCTATAAGGCAATACTGCCTGGCGACATTTTCCGGAATCATATCTACGATTCTCTGTTCTATCTCATAACTGGCGAGCGGCAAATACGGAAAACCGTACTGAACGGTAATGGCCTGGGCTATCTGCTCCTCGTCCGTACAACCTAAGCTCACAAGTATATCGCCAATAAGTCCGCCTTTCTCCTTCTGGAGTTTTAACGCTCTGTCCAAATCCTCCCGTTTTATTATACCCCGCTCTATCAGGAGGTCTCCCAGTTGTTTTGATATTACTCGTTTTTGCGGTGACATGATCTTCCTTATCTGATATTTATTTCTTAAACAGCCTCGCGAGGTCTTCGACGTCTGTGCTTCTCGCAAAACACTCTTCGTAACTTATTGATCCTTTTTTCTGCAATTCGTACAGGGCCTGATTCATGGTACGCATGCCCTCTTTTTGCCCTGTCTGTATATTGGAATATATCTGGTGAATCTTTGATTCCCTTACCAGAGATCTGATTGCGGAAGTCACCACCAGGACTTCCGTGGCCAGCACCCTTCCGGAAGATTGCGGCTTGGGTATAAGTTGCTGAGACAGTACCCCTAAAAGCACAAAGGAAAGCTGGGTCCTTATCTGCTGTTGCTGATGCGACGGGAAGACGTCGATAACCCTGTTAATCGTCTGAATGCTATCCGATGTATGCAGGGTTGCAAATACAAGGTGACCGGTTTCGGCAATGATCAACGCGGACTCAATAGTTTCAAGGTCTCTCATCTCGCCTATAAGTATCACGTCCGGGTCCTGCCTTAGCACATGCTTAAGCGCAGATCCGAACGAAAGAGTATCGTAATGAATCTCCCTTTGGTCTATCAGCGCTTTTTTATTTGTATGGACAAACTCGATCGGATCCTCGACGGTAACAATATGGCAATCCCGCTCGGAGTTTATAAAATCCACCATGGACGCCAGAGAGGTAGATTTTCCCATACCCGTAGCTCCGGTGACAAGTACCAGCCCCTTCGGCTTTCTGCATAAAGAAGTCACTATATCTACCGGCAAGCCGCATTCCTCGAAACTCATTATTTTAAACGGTATCAGTCTTATGGCAATACCGATATTTCCCCTCTGAATAAATACATTGACCCTGAATCTCCCCTTTTTCGCGAGCTCGAATGAAAAATCGAGTTCTTTAGTCCTTTCAAAAATGACAATCTGTTCTTTGGATAACATGCTATATGCAAGATTTTTTGTGTCCTCGGCATATAATATGTCTCCGGATATATTCGCAAGCCGTTCGTCTATCCTTATTTTGGGGGGCGAATTTGCCGATATATGCAGATCGGATGCTTTTTTTTCAACCAGCGTTTCAAGAAGCGCGCTCATATCCAGTTTCATCTTTATCTCCGTCTTAGATTATTCTGTTTTTGCCCTGCGTCTTGGCTATAGAGAGACCCGTAGCGGCTTTTTGCATCAGTTCCGCCGCCGTTGTTCCGTCTATAGGATTTTCACTGACGCCTCCGCTTATCGTCAAGCGCTTAACCGGGCCGCCGTCAAGTTCCAGCCCTTCGACTTCCCGCCTTACATCCTCCGCAATCTTATAGGCCTCTTTTTTGTTTTTCTCCGGCAGCAAAAGCGAAAAACCGTCTCCTGACAGCCGGGCAGCCCTGCCTATCTCCGTCGCGTTTTTGCCGAGCACCGATGCGACCCTTTTCAGAGCTTTTTCGGTAGCCAATTCGCCGTTTTGCGATCTGAATGCATCAAAATTGTCAATATCGAAAACTATGTACGAGCACGGCCGCTGATAAAGGATAGCCCTTTTTATTTCTTCATCTAACCGCCCGGCGATATACTTTTCATTGTACAAGTCCGTAAGATCATCTTTTATTTCCAGCTCTTTCGCCCTTTTTGTCAATGCATCACTTTCGTACGCTATAGCGGCTTGTTTAGAAAATATCTTCAGCACCTCCAGATCATCCGTCTTAAATTCAAAATCATCCGCGTCATTTCCTATAAAAAGTAGTCCTATTGCTTTATTCCTCGAAATAATCGGAAATGCGGCGAAATTCTTGATGCTGTTTTCGTCTTTAAAATCTTCTATCTGCTTTAGATGCTTCGTCTTGGAGTCGGCATAAATAACAGTGCCGCTCATCAGCACATTTCCCAAAAACCCCTTACCCGGTTTTATTTCGAGGGACTGCAGGGTATCATTACTTAAGTTACTTTCGGCGACGATCTCAAGAGTTTGTAAATCATTCGGCTTTGGGAAAAAAATCATTGCATATCCCGGCTCAATTGTATGTGCTACCTTTTCAACGATAAGTGTTACAATGTCTTCCAGCTCGGTGAGTCCGGAAATATTTTCTCCTATCTGCAGCAGGCTTGAAAGGACGAGCACTTTCTTGTGTATTTCAGTATTAATAAGTCTTGTTTTTTCACCATACACTTTGAGTTCGTCTATCTTGTCCCGTATATGGGCAGTGATTTCATTAATGGATCGTCCAAGGTCGCCTATTTCATCTTCGGTACGAACGTCTATTTTCCGGCTTACGTCGCCTTTGGCTATCAACTGCGTTTCAATGGCCATCTCTATGACAGGCTCAACCATCTGCTTTGCCAGAACCAGACCCAAAAAAGTAATAATTACGCAAAAGAACATCACCCATGAGGTACTGAGAATATCGCCGCTGGGAGGAAAAATATAATCTCTTACGATATACAAGGAGACAAGGAGGGGAATGATAGACATAAGGCAGAACGCGATCAGCAATTTATAACGTAACCCTCGAGGGATGAGCGATAATTTTTTTAAAAAATTCATTTCACGTCTCCTGTCTTTGGCTGATCCTTCAGTTAGTCGGCTGATTAGCAGTTTTTTTAAGTATACCCTATCTAAAACTAATTGTCAATATATTGTCAATATATTAAGAATGGCAAGGCGGCGGTAAATACGAAAAATCCGTGCTTCTTATGCTTTTAGTGGCCGCATGATGTTATCCCTGCCTGTTCATGAGCCGATGCATTATCTTTAATCAAAGCAACTTTACTTATGCCCGTACTTATATGGTCCCAGGGCAACGGCTCTGTGTATTTGCGCTTTTCAAGATAGGACTTTACATCTATACCGTATGCGGCTATCGACTCCTGCCATATATCCTGCCGGAAAACGTCCTTCCAGCCGTCAAAACGCGCACCTTTTTTGTAGGCCGCTTCAATAAGCACGCTCAACCTTCTGTCGCCGCGCGAGAAAATTGCCTCCAGAATACTCATATCAACGCTATGCGCATTCACTTTTACCCTGCCGGATTTTATGCTCCGCCTGAGCTGGGATATTTTATTCCGTAATATTTCATTTTGCTCCATGGCCTCCCATTGAAAAATAGTGTGGGGCTTAGGTATAAAGGATGAAACGCTTACTGTTATATCAGCTTTTATCCTGCGCTCTTTATCTTTCAGATTCAGGATATCATTGGTCAGCTTTGAAATGGAAGCGACGTCTTCTTCTGTTTCTCCGGGAAATCCTATCATGAAATACAATTTTATTTTCCGCCATCCAAGATCATACGCTCTTTTAGCCGCGCGCAGCAATTTGTCGGTATCAATATTTTTATTTATAAATTTCCGCAGTTTCTCGCTTCCCACCTCCGGCGCAAATGTCAGGCCGGTTTTTTTTATTTTAAGTATGAGCGGCGGCAGGTTTTCAATGCTGTCTTCTATACGCAAAGACGGCAGCGATATGCTTACGCCCTGCGGCTTGAATTCACCGGCCAGAAGTTCCAGAAGATCTATTACGCCGGGATAATCCGCTGTCGACAGCGACAACAAAGATATTTCGTCGTGGCCGGTGAGCATCTGGGTGGTCTTTCCCAGCTGAAATACCGTGTCTTTGGACCGCAGCCTGACCGGCGAATATATCATAGTGGCCTGACAAAACCTGCACCTGTGCGGGCATCCCCTCATTACTTCAAGGCTCACGCGGTCATGCACTATCGGGATATACGGCACTATTTGCCTGGTAGGGTAAAAAGATGTCTCGAGATTCTTTAACAACCGCTTTTTTATTACGGGCGGCGCATATTCTTCCAGCGGAGCGAGCCTGTCAAATCTGCCGTCTTTATAGGATGCCCGGTAGAGGCTCGGAATATAGGCGCCTTCTATTTTTGCCAGCTCGCGAAATAAAACGGAGCGGTTTTTCGAAAGGCCTTTCTGCTTCAACGAAATAAAACTTTCGGTAAGCTCCAGTACGGCCTCTTCCCCGTCCCCTACGATAAATACATCGATAAAATCCGCCATCGGTTCCGGATTAAAAGCGCACGGGCCTCCGGCGATAATCAGCGGATAAGATTCATCTCTCTCTCCTGATCTCAGCGGGATTCCGGACATGTCCAGAATGTTCAGGACATTCGTATAATTAAGTTCGTGAGAAAAAGAAAATCCTACGATATCAAATTCGCGCGGGGATTTATTATTCTCTAAAGTAAAAACAGGCATGTTTCTGTCCCTGAGTAATTTTTCCATGTCGCTCCACGGAGAAAAAACTCTTTCGCAGAGAATATTATCTTTAGAATTTAAAAGATGATAAAGAATTTTGCCGCCAAGATTGCTCATACCGATATCATAGAGGTCTGGAAAGGCAAGCGCAATTTTTAAATCGGCCGTATTCCAGTCTTTTACGACGGAATTAATTTCGCCGCCTATATATCTCCCGGGCCGCTCTACGTATTGCAGCAGTTCTTCGTATCTTTTATCCATGTATATAGTCCCCGTACCCGTTTAGGATTAACTGCGATATTCCGCTCGCGTCTCAAAGGAATCCGGTATTTTTCTCGCTCCTAGTCGATTTCTACCGCCGCAAGGCGGGACGGCGAAGGTCTTTCCTCACTCGGTGGCTGCAGAACTCGCCCCGATGGGCTCTCCATCGGGGCTCTGTCAGCTTCGCCATCCCGAGATTATCCCGCTCTCGCGGGACCTCGGGATTCCCTCGCTCGTCAAGCTGCTTCGCCTAAAATCGACATGTCGCTGCGAAAAGCACCGGATTCCTTTTTGACATATGCTTAAGACTGATACCTTATATATTGAACTTTATATTCTATGAGCGGCCTTGCAAAATTCAGCCTTGAACAAGGTAAAAAGCGGTTAAATAGGACGCTTGGCCTCGTCCGTTAGACTCGGCACTCCCTCGGACATTTCGTCCTCGGTCGCTGTCCGCATTAATGTCCCTGCGCTTCAGCGCATCCCGAGCGAAGCCGAGGGACGCTTTTTACCGTAGCGAAAGGCGTAAAGAATTTTGCTAGACGCGAGGAGAATATAAAGTTCAATATTTAAAACAACGTCCGATGCATATCAATGTTAATGACCAGTGCCAGCGCGATAAAATTTATCATCAGGCTTGACCCGCCATAGCTTACAAACGGTAAGGGTATGCCGACCACGGGCATAAGGCCGATTGTCATCGCGATATTTACAAGCACCTGAAACGACAGCATACCTGCCACGCCGATGATTACCAATTTACCGTAAAAATCATTCGTTCTTTCCGCAACCGAGAGAACGCGGCTGATAAGAAAAGCGAACAAGAATATGAGAAATAAGCTGCCCGCAAATCCCCATTCTTCTCCTACTACGGCGAAAATAAAATCTGTGTGGCTCTCGGGAAGGAAGTTCAGCTGATTCTGTGTGCCGCCCATCCACCCCCTGCCGAAAAGTCCGCCGGAACCTATGGCGATCTTTGATTGAATGATCGTATAACCGGCGCCGAGCGGATCCATATTAGGATTGACAAATACCAATAGGCGCCGCTTTTGATAGTCCTTAAGAAAATGCCATAATACCGGCGAAGAAGCTGCGCCGGCGGCAATCAGCCCGAATAGATACTTAAACGGCATGCCGGAGACTAAAAGCATGACGAACAGGATAGCGAGCAATATGAGCGCACTACCTAAGTCCGGCTCTTTAATAACCAATAGAAAAAATATACCCGTGAATAAAAACGGCATCAAAAGTCCCTTTATGCTGCGTATTGAATGCCGGTTATTACCCAGATAAAATGCCAGCGTCATTATCAGGACTATCTTCGCAAATTCTGACGGTTGAAATGCCAGCCACCCGATGGTAAACCATCTCTTCGCACCCATACGTGCGCCACCAACCAAAAGTAGCAGCAAAAGTATAACAGCAATAATGGCGTAATATAAGTACGACCAATCTAATACTCTTCGGAAATCTATATTGACAAGAATGATAAGTATAACAACGCTTGCGGCCAACCAGACCAGCTGGCGAAACGCAAAATTTGTGCCGCCCGGCTCGTACAGCCCGTGTGAAGCGCTATAGAGAAAAAGGAAACTGGCCACGACTATTATCAGCGGCAATATTATTAAAAACGGATCGAAATCTTTTCGGTAATTTATCCTGTACATAATTTATAAATAATTCAGTTCTTTCAGTTTTGCGAAAATGCCCGAAGCAATCTTAGCGGGCTTATCACCGCCTTTTCCGCCATACTCTAAAAAAACAACTACGGAAAACTTGGCCTTCTCGCCCAAACAAAAACCCGTAAACCACGCGTGAGTCCCTTTCGGCCCGGCCTGCGCTGTCCCTGTCTTACCGAAAATACTTAATTCTTTTACGGCCGCAGCCTTGGCAGTACCATTGGGATCCTCAACAGCCCTCCTCATACCTTCCTTAATAATCTTAAGCGTCTCTTTCGATACGTCAATCCGCTTTTTTTGTTGTCCTCCGACTTCCAGCGAATCTATGCTTTTCACTATGTACGGGCGAACTAATGATCCTTCTGTGGCAATCCCGTTTACCATCCTTAATATTTGCAGCGGCGTGACGAGCACATACCCCTGACCTATTGAATAATTTACCGTGTCACCTTCATACCATCCCTGCCTGATCCTGTACATCTTCCATCTTCTGGTAGGAACTGTGCCCGTAGTTTCATACGGCAGATCCACCTGAGAATTTCTGCCAAAACCGTACCTAAACGCATAACTTGCAAGTAAATCCGGGCCTACCTTGCGGCCGACCTGATAGAAAAATACGTTGCAGGAATTCCTGATGCCTTCGGTAATTACCTCTGCACCGTGTCCTGTCTCTTTCCAGCAATTAAAACGCCGGTTTCCGAGCATATAGTAACCTGGACAATTGAGTCGTTCGGATGGGCTTATTTTTTTCGAATCAAGGCCGGCGGAACTGGTGACTATTTTAAAAACCGAACCCGGCGGATATGCACCGGACACCGCCCTGTCTATCATGGGGCAATCGCTTCTTTCGAGTAAGCTGCTTATGAAACTCGGGTCCGTGGCGGAAACAAAAGCATTAGGATCGAAATCGGGCTTGCTGACAAGAGTCAATATCTCTCCTGTCGCCGAATTCATCACTATGGCGGCACCCCTGTGCCCCTCAAGAAGAGAATCGACATATTTTTCCAATTCAAGGTCGATAGTCGTCTGTATGTCTTTGCCCTTCTCGGGCTCCTTGATGCCGAGTTGTTTCAGTTCCATTCCCCTTGAATCAACCTCGGTCTGTATGCCGCCTTCCTCGCCTTTTAAATAACTGTCATAATACAATTCTAAACCGCCTCTGCCGACATAGTCCATGTTTTTATATCCGTAATCACTAAGAGTATATAACTCTTCTTCGCTGATTTTTCCAAGATAACCGACTACGTGCGCACCGACATTCTTATACGGGTAATACCGCACAGAGCGGGTCTGGATAAGCAGTCCCGGCAGATCCGGGCTTTTCTCGGATATGGCTATGGCGGTTTCCTTGCCGATATCTTTTTTAATCGCCACCGCCACGAACGGCGCGATGGCATCTTTCGCTCTTTTATCTTTCAATGCGCTTACCGGCGTATTCAACAGCCGGCTGACTTCTTCAAAGGCTTTACGATCAGGTTCAAACTCCTGCGGTATCACTATGCAATCAAAGG
>JAQUMG010000069.1 GCA_028718265.1 Candidatus Omnitrophota bacterium | reverse complement strand
TTGTAGGTCGGGTCCAAGAGCAGATGAAATATAAAATTTTCTTCCTGGTTAAAATTCTGAAGAAGTGTTCTTCCCAGCGTGGTCTTTCCGGTCCCTACGTCTCCTATTATCAAACTCAAGCCCCTTCTGAGGCGTATGGCTATCTCCAGTCTCCGTATAGCCGTCTCGTGGGCTGAGGATCTATAAAAAAAATACGGGTCGGGGCTGGTTGAAAAAGGCTCTTTTTGAATATTAAGAACCTGATAATAACTCATGCCTTACCCTCCCAGGTCAAAAGATTCTTTATCTCCTTCAAGCTTATATTCTTAAGCCTCATTTCTCTGATCTTTGTAAGGGCAGATACGGTGGAATCGTCGAAAAACCGGAAATTAGTATCGGGGGAACGCCCTATTTCCTTGATAATGCCGAGTTTCAAATAATACTTAAGCGTATAGATGGACTGGCCGGAAATTTTCGCTACATCTTTTAGAAGGTATATATTCTTCATGTCTTTATCACATTCGTCTTCACAAACCTACTCACTCTCTACTAAGAGAGTTGTATAGCTTATGCTAACTCTCTTGGTAGAGAGTATACATCATATCTCCTTATTTGTCAAGTAGTTAGTCACTTTTGGGGAGTGTTACTGATCAGGCTAGAATACTGATACCTTCGTAATATTTAATATGGACTTTATGGTGGCGGGTTCATTCTCCTTTGCCCGTAGGACCATTCTCTCAACCTTAAGCAACTGATCTGACGACTGAAGGTCGTAAATAAACTTGGTGAGTTCCGTGAGCTTGGATTCTGTGGCCACTCTGAAAGTGAACTTATTGTAATTCCCGAACGATTTGGACGAAAGCGGCTTAATGTTCGTTATTCTGACACTTGTCTGGCGCGCTGTTTTTTCTATGCTGCTTAATGCGACCGCGCTTTCTTCTTCGAGCGTCATTTTCTTGGATCCCAGGTATTTGGCGTATTGTGTCCTAAGCCGTTCGATATTCTCCTTGTCGCCGAGAATCCTTGAATATTTCTTAAGCGCGCTTTCTTTATCTCTTATTTTCTTGTCCAGCGCATTCCATTGGCTGATAATGGGGTCAATAATAAAATTGTAAACGAGGGCTATTAAGGTCACAGATACTGTAAACGCTGCAAGTATTTTTTCTCTTTTTGTGATATTGCGAATCATTTTCCCACCGTTATTTTAAAACTTACTCATCTGGCATACTATCTCGAAATCCGCAAATTCTGCCTGCTTAAAACTTCTCTTAGCGGCATAATTTATCTTGGCGCTTTCGAAATAAGGCGACTTCTCGAGTATAGGCAGCAGGTTAAAAGCGCTGCTTAATTCTTTCGCCGTCCCCCGCAGCAAAAGCCTCCCTTTATCGTCGAATTCCAGTAATGTTAACGATGCGTCTTTGGGCAGAATCCTGTATAATTCCCTGATTACATCTATCGACGACCCTTTAAACATAAGCTGGTTATTAATCAGTTCGGTGCTTTCCTTGAGCCTGGAAAGTCTCTCCACTTCCGGTTCTATCGTCGCAATTTTTTTCTCCAGATTTCTGAGATAAATTCTTTTGCCGATCATCTTCTTTTCCAGGATACCGAAGAAGGCCACGAGAATACACAATAGTAATACTGCGCTCTTGACCAATTCCCTTTTTGCCGCATCTTCCTTTTTTTTCTCCAGCATATCATAAGGAATCAGGTTAACCTCGATATTTTCGGAAAGCATCGCCAGCCCCAGTAAAGCGTTATATGAAATATTTTTGAACTTATCCAGAGACTGCTTTGCCGCTTTTTCCACATTCAGACCGCCTAGTTGTCCGACTATTTCGCAGGGCACGGCCATATTAGCTTTCAGGAAGTCGGCTACCTTCTTTGAGCAGTCTTCTCCGCCTGAGACAATCAGGCGGGATACATTTTCGTTCTTTTCCTTATAATAAGAATCTAAAGAGAGTTTTATTTCCCGTAAAAGAATATTCATGTCCGGATCAGCGGCACCGGCATCAAAAGAGATTGACCGGGTAAAAAGCAAATTTTTATCTTTTACTACCTGGATATGAGTATGATACGAGTCCACATCTATTATGCCGACGGAATCGCTGTCTTTCCTGCCCAGCCGCGCATACCAATTAAGTATGCCTTCCGAACTCAACCCTATTTTCTCGACGTTTATGCCGGCGTATCTGAATATGTTTATATACTTACTAACCAGCCTCTTTTGCACGAGGACTAAAAGTATGTCCGAATATCCTTCGGGCGCCATGCTGATCATTTTATGACTGATTACTATCTCTTCTCTGGAATAGGGAAGATATTTGATGGCCTGTAGTTCGGCCATATTTCTTATTTCGGATTCATTTGTGGTAGGAAGCCTGATGCTTTTTATGGTAACGAGATGCCTCGGAAAATTTACTATAAAATAAGACTTTGCGACTTTATTCCTCGATACCATTAAGCGCACTTCCCTGGCAATAGCTTTTTCGTCATCCGCAGGCAATTTAACCGAATCTACGACGGTGAGGGTACTGCCTTTTTTATCGTTCGTGATCGTAAATACCTTCAACAGGTTATCGGCAATATCTATCGCCGTTATTAATCTTTCGGTTTTGCTAAACATATAGATCCCCGCGTGACATTGTATCGTGGTTAAATTTCATAATAATATAAGAATTCGGAACCCTTGCTGGTTCTCTTAACGACTGCCTCTATAGTTTTTTTCACCTTGCCGTTTTTAACCTGTCCTGACGATCTTATCCGAAAATAAGCGGACAACACTTTGAAATAACCTGCGTTCTTCAGCTCCAGAATACGGTTAAGCTCTACCGAATTCAGCGTAAGGGCAGATGATAACTGTGCCGTGATGCTATTTATGTCCGTAAAAATATTATCATCCTGCGTTCCCGCAATTCCGTCGGAACCGTTTCTATAATTGACTATTTTAGCGGGCAAGTCCTCAAACTCCTGCCCTACGAGAACGCCTAAGACTTCTTTCGGTGCCGTATTTATATTAACTGCTTTTCCTTCGGCGTAAACGGTTATCACGTTCTTAATGCCTTCGTAGATTTCCGGCGTCATGCCTTTTACCAGCATCAATTCTTCGGGAACGCTGAATTTGGCGTCTTTAGACTCATAGGGATTGTCCAGTCCCTCATAATACTCTGTCTCTGCTCCTGACGGATTAGGCATATCATCTTCGTCGCGCCAGTCAACTACGGCAGAGGCAAGTTCGACGGAAAAACCGGGCAGCCCGGCAAGGATAGTACCGTCTATTTCATTAATATTCAGCTTGCCCTCTTCATCACTGGCGCCGTATAAATAGGCAGGAGCCCCGGCTTCGTCTTTTCCCGACACATATACTACGGTGAAGGCACCCTCGCCGATTTTAATATCTTTTAATACAAACTGCTCCTTGTTATAGTCATAACCTGAACTCCATATTTCGTTCAGTGAATCGGCATTTTTATTGGAGTCCGCTTCCAGAAGAAAAATAGTTTTCCTGATTCCTGCTTCGGCTATATAATGTGCCTTGGCACTATTTGCAAAAAAACTTACCATCTTTATATCTATGCCCACCCTCATCCCTATACCCAGCGCCAAAAGTGTAAGTAAGGTAAGTATCCACAGCGTCGTTATTAAAATAGTTCCTTTATCGCGGTTGCTCATATCTCTTTTTTTCCTAAAATTCCCGTGGGAATAAATATAACCCTTGTTATCTTCGACATTTCTTCTCCGCCCTTGCCGTTCTTTAAAACAGCTGTTATCCTGATACCGCGCGGAGTCTTTTCGTCTTCGTCTTTCCATTCCTCCTGCCACAGATACGGCTCATCTTCGTCGCCGGAATAATAACAATATTCAAATTTAAAATCCCCGAGGTCTTTCAGTAAAACCTCTTTCTCCGCCTTCTTTAGATCAAAACCAAACGCCAGCGCCGCCCGCTGTCTGATTAATTCTCCCTTTGTGTCATCGAAGGAATAAGTGACTTTAACAACCTCCCTGTAAGGCTCCATCTTTTCGGAGGCGCCTTCTTCTAATGTCATCAGAATAATTTCTTTCGGCATACCGGAAAAAATATACATAGATTCCTTGTCTTTAGTAAAATAAATCATATTCCTGAAGTCTCGTGCCATGTCGTCAAAGACTGTCCTTATGTCCTGATAGACGTCGCTGCCGTCGCCGGATCTCTTCCACACGGATAGTCCCGCAAAAAATGTGGAATAGAGAGTAACGGCAACTACCGCGAAGATACTCAAAGCGATAAGAAGTTCTATAAATGTAAAAGCGTTGTTTTGTTTCTTCATTTTTTATTCTTCTTTATTGAAATAGGTCGTCACCTTGAAGCGTCTTTTTACGTCCTCGTCTTTTATGTTTATTGCCGCGGCAGTTTCGTAGAGAGGCAGGTCATCCACCTCTTTCGCTTCGATATCCCATTCTGCGTCTTTGTAATCGTCAAACTTCCCCGAAGTGCGCCCCTCTTCTATCTTGCCCTTTTCCTCATATTCCCAGAGTTTCTGCTCGACCAGATAAAGGGCTGTAAGATATACCTTCGAAGCTTTAAATGCCTTTATGGATGTGATAAATGAACTGATAACAAAAACTACGCCTACGGTGACTACGAATACGCTTAATATCACCTCAAGCAGCATAAAACCCCGCTTATGCCTATTTGCCTTGTTTTTCTTTGACATCTATTATCTCCGTCTGGCCGGCCCTTCCTGTTGTTTTTATCTCAAACCCTTTTCTCTTCTCATTATCCACTACAATGACAGAAGCTTTAGTGCACCGGCCGTTCGGTAAAAAAATAAATTCGTTACTTTCACCTTTAAAAAACACGTCCCCCGGTAAGTAGAATTTGTCTTTAAACCGGCCGTTAACTCTTTCGAACTCTGTCTTGCCGTCTTTTTCTGTTTCAGCAAGCAGCCAATATGACTTCTTGTCAAAATCGAAGATTATCTTGTATCTTGTCTCTTCCATTACGGCACTGGCCGCGGCGTATCTTATCATCTTGCCTATGTTATAAGCCGAATCTTTCAGCTCTAATTCCTTAAAAGTGGCCCTGAATAGCGGATTTGACACCGCTATTAATGTCAATATAAGCGACGCTACTATTATCAGTTCTATAAGAGTGAAAGATTTGATCGAATTCAGCCGGTCAGGTTTACTGCTCGGAAGTTCCGGATTCTTCTTCCCAATTAGTGATATCATCCCCTCCGCCTTCTACGCCGTCTGCGCCGTAAGAATATAAGTCATAATCTTTGTTATTCTGCCCCGGATACTTGTAACTATATTCGCGCCCCCACGGATCTACCGGCTTTCGTTTTAAATACGGGCCGTTCCAGTTAGACGCCTTGCTTTCGCCGGGGTCTTTTAAGAGATCCTCAAGCTTTTCCGGATATGCGCCGTTATCCAGCTCGTACAGATCGAGGGCAAGTGCTATATTTGATCTGATATCCGCCTCTGCTGCCTGCCGGCGCGCCTGTTCGCCTCTGCCGACAAGCCGCGGCACAACCATGGCCACCAATATGCCGAGTATTATCACTACCAGCATAAGTTCTATGAGCGTGAAACCTTTTTTGTTAAACATATATCTATCCTCCTTACCTAACTCCAAAACTAATTTCGAATATCGGCAGTAACATTGCTATGACAATAAATCCTATTACAAGCCCCAACGTCAAAATCATAAGAGGCTCCAGCAGTGAAGTCATCGTCTTGACCGCTCTGTCTACTTCCCTTTCGTAAGACGCTGCTACTTTAAACAACGCTTTCTCCACTGCGCCGCTTTCCTCGCCGACGGCTATCATGTTATTAACAAAAACAGGAAAGTAAGCGCCTTTACTCAATCCTGCCGCCAGGGCATTTCCCTCTCTGACTTCTTTCTGCGCGATTTTAATATCCTCCCGCAGGACCTCGCTCTCCATAACATTCATTACGACGCCCAAAGCCTCGAGTATCGGAACGCCGTTGGACAGAAGCGTTGCAAGTGTTCTCGTGAAGCGTGCGATTTCAGTCTTCATGATAAGCTGTCCGAGCATCGGAGTACCTAATTTAAACCTGCCTATCATCATCCTTCCTTCGTGCATGCTGTTCAGTCTTTTAAAACCGAGATATATCAATAACAATCCGCCGATTAATATAAACCAAAAATTTTTCACAAAATCGCTTATGTTAAGCAATATTACCGTAGGCAAAGGAAGCGATTGGTTAAGATCTTTAAACATCGCGACTATTTTCGGTATGACAAATATAATCAATACAAATATGGTCGTCACCCCCACAGTAGCCATCAGGGCGGGGTAAATCATTGCGGATTTGACTTTGGCGGTAAGCTCTTCCTGTGACTCCTGAAACTCTGCAATACGCAATAAGACATTCTCAAGGCTGCCGCCAACCTCTCCCGACTTTACCATACTCGCATAGAGTTCCGAGAAGACTTTTGGGTGCCGCTTAAGTGCCGACGAAAGAGGACTGCCGCCCTGGATATAATTTCTAAGATCGCCTATAACGTTCTTTAGATATCTGTTCTCCGTTTGCTTCTCCAGAACCACTAATGATTTAACCAGCGGCAATCCGGCTTCAAGCAAATCAGATAATTGGCGGGTAAATACGCTCAGGTCGTGTATGTTTACTTTCCTGAAACCCGGAATGGTACTTACAATCGAGGTGGATTCTTCTATATTTTCCTGCTCTATAGAAATAGGGAAATATCCGCTTGCTGTCAGGCTATGCAAAGCGGCGTCTTTATTTTCGGCTTCTATGTAACCTTTAACCTCTTCGTTAGGGCCTATTTTAGCTACATATTTGAATTTTGCCATTATGGCCTTTACCCCTAACCGTTTTTATTTACTCGATGACCTGTGCTTCCGTAACCCTCATTACCTCTGCCGGAGTAGTAATGCCCATTTTTATTTTTTCCCATCCGTCCTGCCGCAGCGTACGCATGCCATGCTCCATTGCCAGTTTTTTTATCACATCGGCAGATTTTCTCGCCATAACGAGGTCTCGTATCGCGTTATCGATAACAAGTATTTCGTATATAGCGGTCCTGCCTTTATAGCCGGTGTACTTGCATTCATCGCAACCTTCGCCGCTGTAAAATTTGACCCTGGATACATCTTTTATCTCGGACACACCCAGCTCTTTAAGGATCTCTTTCGACGGCTTCATTTCTTTTTTGCACGACGGACATATTACGCGAACCAGACGCTGGGCTATAAAACATTCTACGCTGGATGCGACCAGAAACGGCTCTATGCCCATATCGACAAGCCTTGTTATTCCGCCCGCGGCATCATTGGTGTGAATTGTCGAGAACACAAGGTGGCCTGTTAGGGCGACTCTTATAGTTATCTCGGCTGTTTCAAAATCCCTTACCTCACCCACCATCATGATGTCCGGGTCATGCCTTAACATGCTTCGCAGTCCCTGCGCAAAGGTAAGCCCGATCCTGGGATGGACCTGTATTTGAGTTACATTTTTTATCTGATATTCTATGGGGTCTTCTATTGTTATGATCTTCTTCTCTTTTGAATTGATCTTATTGAGGCAGGCGTAGAGAGTGGTTGTTTTGCCGCTGCCCGTCGGCCCCGTTACGAAGATAATACCGTGCGGCTTTTTTATCATCTCCGCCATTATCTTCAAATCTTTTTCCAGTAATCCCAGGCTCTCTAAGTCAAATTGCAGATTCGTCCCCAGAAGCCTTATATCTATGCTCTCTCCGTAAGGCGTCGGCAAAATAGAGACCCTCAGATCCAGCTCATCATTGGCAACTTTTATCCTGATGCGTCCGTCTTGCGGCAAGCGCCTTTCCGCTATATTCAAATTGGACATTATTTTTATTCTGGAAATAATAGCGGCCTGAAAATGTTTGATATTGGGAGGAATTGTGGTGTCGTACAAAACGCCGTCTATCCTGTATCTTACTTTCATTTCGTCTTCGTACGGCTCTATATGAATGTCGGTTGCCCTGTCTTTATATGCCTGCAGAAAAAGCTGATTTACAAATTTTATTATTGAAGCGTCTTGCGCCATGTCCTCTATGTTTTCGGTTTTGGACGCTTCAACCGCGAAGTTATCTTTTGTATCGGCCCCGGCCATCATTTTTTCAAGGGTATCGGCACCGATACCGTAGTACTCCCTTATGGCGTCGATTATGTCTTCTTCGCTGGCCAGGACGACTTTTGCTTCATAGCCCAAAAGAAGCTTTATGTCATCTATGGTGTGAACGTCTAAAGGATTAGTAACCGCTATGGTCAGAACATCGTCGGTGAAATCAATCGGTATTAACTTGTAATGGCTGGCGAACTTCGCGGGAACTTTTTCTATGACCGAGGCACTTATACGCGTATTTTTAACTTTGACATATTCCACGCCCAATTGTTCGGCGATTACCGGAAAGAGTGCGTCTTCTTCGATGTACCCTAATCTGAGAAGGACATTACCAAGAAACCCGCCTGACTTTTTTTGTTCCCTTATCGCCTCGTCAAGCTGCTCCGTGGTAATAATATTTTTATCTACGAGTAATTGGCCCAGCAGAACTTCTTTTTTATATACCATAATTACCCTGTTTAATGTTTATACTATAATAATACCATTAGGGCAAGTGTAGCACATAAGCAGACCGATTTCAACCAATTACTAACATCATTATAAGTTTTCTTAGTATTTCTTGATAACC
>JAQUMG010000068.1 GCA_028718265.1 Candidatus Omnitrophota bacterium | reverse complement strand
GTAAGTATTCTGGCGAACGATTCGGATATCTTGTGCATGTCTTTCAGCGTCAGCTCGCACTCGTCAAGCTGGCTGTCGATGAATTTATTGTTTATTATCTTCTGAACCAGGCTCTTGATCCTCGCAGGCGTCGGATCGTCCAGCGTCCTGCTCGCAGCCTCTACCGAATCAGCCAAAAGGACTATCGCCGTTTCCTTTGTCTGCGGTTTGGGCCCCTGATACCTGAAACCCTCTTCCTCGAGCACTCCCTCGTCATCGATCTTTTCCAGCGCGCGCTGGTAAAAATAATAAATCAGGCCCGTTCCGTGATGTTGCTCTATAAAATCTATTAAGGTCTTGTTTAATTTGTATTTCTTAGCCAGCTCCAGGCCGTCTTTCACGTGGCCCGTGATAATAAGCGCGCTCATGGAGGGCGTGAGCCCCTCGTGATAACTCTTGCTGTCGGTTTCGTTTTCGCTGAAATATTCGGATTTCTCTATCTTGCCGATATCGTGATAATAAGCCCCGACTCTCGCCAACAGCGAATTGGCGCCTATGGCCTCGCTGGCCGCTTCCGCCAGATTTCCGACTATGAGACTATGGTGGTAAGTACCGGGCGCCTCCAGCACCATACGCCGCAGGAGCGGGTGGTTAAGGTCGGATAATTCCAGAAGCGTTATATTAGTCGTAAGCTCGAATAAGGATTCAAATACCGGCAAAATAAGCATGACTATGGCAGCCGAGAGAATACCGCTCGCAAGCCCCCATAGCCCGTCTCTCAGAAATATATTAGGCTCAGCCAGGTTCAAAAGGCCCAGTCCGCATATTAACATGAACTGCGCAAATCCTACGATAAGTCCGGCCGCCAGTATCTGCGAGCGCCTGCGGACGTTTTTCACCAAATAGACGCCGATCATGCCGGCTATTAACGAAACTACCATTACGTCGAATTTATTTCCGGAGATGATCCCGATGACAATGCTCATCAGTATGGCGACTATGAAAGCGCAGCCGGCATCCAATAACATTGCAAGGAGCATAGTTCCGGTCGCTATAGGCATGATATACAGGGATATCGGCGAAGTCACGATTATCTTTGCCAGAAAGGCGTTTAAGAGCCCGATGGTAAATATGAGATAGAGGTTTTTACTCTTCAGAAATATCTTGCTCCTGTAGGAACCCAGATAGGCGAAAAGTATTATGATCAGGATGATTGAAATTATGGCAATGCCGGCGGAATAAACCGCCTTAAAACGGCCTTCTTCTTTCTGGGCTAATTGCTTAAGCTGGGCCAGGTGCGCGGCAGCGGCTCTTTCTCCCTTTCCGATTATCAGCTCATTCTTTTTTACAAGTATCTGGCTGTAAACGGGCGTAATCTTTTCCAGTATCGCCTTGCGCCGCATCTCCGTCTCGGCTTTGTTGTAAATAAGACTGGGGTCTAACGGCCACGTTACGATACCGTTAAGCGCGTTATTTAATATGCCTTGTTCGATGCCGGCGCCGGTAAGTTCTTTTTCGATCACCGGCCTTATCTGCTGTTTGGTATAAAGATCGGAGCGCGGGACTTTTGTCTCGGAGCCGGTTTCGGGATTGAAGACGGTTATTTCGTTTTTCTTGTTCGAGATCAGTTCTTCTATCGTGCTGTCGTCAGTGATTATTTTAGATGATATCTTGTCCAGAACGCCGGAGGAGGCTTTTTCAAGCTTCGATATGT
The DNA here is from genome assembly GCA_028718265.1 of Candidatus Omnitrophota bacterium. The sequence goes on along the minus strand of JAQUMG010000068.1, from coordinate 7,007 downwards.
CCTGGCCTAAAAGAGCAAGAAACATACCATCGTCAAGCGTGACGTCTGTGGCTTTTTTAAGCCGTTCTATACGCACACTGTCTTCCGCGTTATTAAGTTTTTTGACGGTATCGAGTTCTTTGAAAAACGCGGAGATTGTTTCCCGCTTTTTATCCCAATATCCCGGCCTGACTTCATAGACCGGCAGAAAATTCATCAGCGCCTTTTCCTTCGCTTCATTCGTCTTAGCCTCATCGACACTGCCGGGGTAGGTAAAGCTGTACGGAGCGTATATGTCGCTATCAGAGATGTCTCCCTCATTAAACTTCACTTTATAAGACGGTCCGCCGGTAAACAATATAGCCAAAAGAAGAACCGCCATAAACGCGAAAATCCATATGTTTGCCGAGCTCTCCGAAGAAATCTTCTTGTACGCTGCCTTTACGCTGTCTAACAGTTCTTTCATATTATTCCTTGTCGTGTTGACTTCAGGTAAGCTTTATTCCTAATTCCTTAAGCTGCTTCTGCTCGACATCCGACGGGGCATCAGTCATAAGGCATACTGCTTTCTGGGTCTTCGGAAAAGCTATGACGTCTCTTATCGTATCCGAACCTGTAAATATTGTCATCAGTCTGTCCAGTCCGAAAGCTACGCCTCCGTGCGGGGGGGCGCCGTATTCAAAGGCCTTCAGGAGAAAACCAAAGCGTTTTTCCGCCTCTTCCTTAGAAAGCCCAATCATCTTGAATATCTTCTGCTGCATCTGGCGCCTGTGTATCCTTATCGAGCCGCTGCCCAACTCCATACCGTTTATAACCAGATCGTACGCTTTGGCCCGCACTCTGCCGGGATCGCTATCCAGGTAAGGGGCATCCTCGTCTTTCAGAGACGTAAACGGATGATGTTCGCTTTCCCACCGCTTCTCTTCCTCGTTGTATTTCATGAGCGGAAAATCGAGAACCCACAGCATATTGAAACCTTCTTCTTTTTTGACTTTTCTGATCTTCGCCAGATTTAGTCTCAGCGCTCCAAGCGCTTCAAGCGCAGTCTTTTTATTGACATCGGCGACTATAAGGACCAGATCGCCGCGCTTGGCGTCAAGCTTTTTGGCAACCAGCTCTATCACGGCCTGATCGAAAAACTTCACTATCGGCGACTCAACACCCTTTTCCGTAAATTTGAAATATGCCAGTCCCTTTGCACCTGACTCTTTCGTAAAAGCAGTAAGATCGTCTATCTCTTTTCGCGATATATCAGCATATCCATCCACCTTTATGCCGAAGATACTGCCGCCGTTGGCCAGCGCGAATTTGAATATATTAAAATCTGTCCCCGTAAAAATATCTTTCAATTCCGAAATCTCCATACCGAACCGTATATCGGGTTTATCGCTGCCGAATCTTGACATCGCTTCCTGGTAAGTCAATCTCGGAAACGGTGTTTTAATGTCGACTCCGGCTACATGCTTTATTACATGCTTAAAAAGATCTTCGCCCAGTTTCAATATATCCTCGACATCCACAAACGACATTTCTATATCGAGCTGCGTAAACTCCGGCTGTCTGTCCGCGCGCAGGTCTTCGTCTCTGAAACACTTCGCTATCTGGAAGTATTTTTCATAACCGGCCACCATCAGTATCTGCTTGAACAACTGCGGAGACTGAGGAAGTGCGTAAAACTTCCCGTTATTCAGCCTGCTCGGCACGAGATAATCACGCGCTCCTTCCGGCGTGCTTTTCGTAAGAATCGGCGTCTCGATCTCAAGAAAACCTCTTTCATCCAGAAAATCCCTCATCGCCTTGATGGTATCGTGGCGCATTCTCAGGTTTTTCTGCATAACCGGCCGCCGGAGATCCAGATACCTGTAAGTCAGCCGTATCTCTTCCGATATTTTGGCGTCGTCAGCTATTTCGAACGGCGGAGGCTCGGCATTGTTAAGGATATCGATCTCATCAACCGCTATCTCTATTTTGCCCGTTTTCAGTTTGGGATTTTCGGTTCCTTTGGGCCTGGACTCTACAAGGCCTTTGACCGCTATGACATATTCCGACCTGATTTTTCTTGAGTCGGCGTGCAACTCCTTGTTTTTCTCGGGATTAAATACTATCTGGGTAAGGCCCTCTTTATCCCGCAGATCTATAAACATCAAACCGCCGTGATCGCGCCACGTGTCGACCCAGCCGGCGATACACACTTTCTTGCCCATGTCTTTTTCGGTTAACTCACCGCAGCTATGCGTTCTTTTAAACATTTTTTACCGCCTTTGCAAGCTCACTTAATTTCACGTTCCGCTGCTCTTTGGTCTTCATATCGCGAAGCACAACCTCGCCCCGCTTTAATTCTTCATCGCCGAAAATCGCCACAAAAGCAGCATTCTTCTTATTGGCCTGCCGCATCTGCGCCTTAAGCGATCTTCCCTGAAAATCTATTTCGCAGGATATTCCTTCCCGTCTGAGCGCCATGGTACTTTTAAATGCTTCGGGATAGACGTCTTCGCCGGTAGCCGCTATGTACAGAGCCGTTCCGCTCTTCGTTGTTTTAATCTCACCCTTGGAAGATAGCGCGAGCAATAACCTTTCCACTCCTACGGCGAACCCGAACGCGCCGGTCTTTTTACCGCCGAAATCCTCGATAAGATTATCATACCTGCCGCCGGCGGCTATTGCATCCTGCGAACCTAATGCCGGATGAGTGACTTCAAAAACGGTGCTGGTGTAATAGTCAAGTCCGCGCACCAGGTTAGCATCTTCCTGAAAATTTATACCGTAAGAAGATATGATGTCTTTGACTTTTTTGTAATTTTCCGCGCAGGGCGGGCAGAGAAAATCTTTTGCTTTGGGCGAGTTTACTAACAGGGTTTTGCAGGATTCCACTTTGCAGTCAAGTATCCTTAAGACATTCTTTTCCAGGCGGACCTTGCAATCATCGCACAACCGGCTGGTTTCTCCTTTAAGGTATTCTTTCAGTGCCTTTGCAAATTTTTCCTTGTCTGCCGAACATCCGAGGCTGCACAGTTTCACTTTGAAATCATCGAGCCCGACTTTCGCAAAAAATGCCGCCATGGCCAATATCGCTTCGGCATCGACATAAGGACTCGCGGAGCCTACGGCCTCGATACCTACCTGATAGAACTGCCTGCTTCTGCCTTTTTGCGGCCGTTCGCTTCTGAACATGGGGCCCATATAATACAACTTGACCATATCTTCACCGGCGTTGAGATTGTTTTCCACGTAAGACCGCACTATGGGCGCCGTTCCTTCCGGACGCAAGGTAATTGACCTGCCGCCTTTGTCCGTAAAGGTATACATTTCTTTATTTACTATATCAGTACCTTCTCCGATGCCACGCTGGAATAAAGCTGTCTCTTCCAGAAGCGGCGTCCTTATCTCCTCGTATCCGAAACTTTCAAAAACCTCTCTGGCTGCCTTTTCTACAAACTGCCACGAATAGACCTCCGGCGGCAGAATATCGCGCATACCTCTCAGTGAATTGATCTTTTCCATGGTTTTCCCGTACTTTTTGCGTTATTTATATCATATTATATTATCACTAATGGGGTAAAAGTCAATACAAAAGCCAGCGCACCGCCTTTGTAGTTATCTCAGATTAGGATTAACTCGCGATATTCCGCTCGCGTCTCAAAGGAATCCGGTATTTTTCTCGCTCCTAGTCGATTTCTTCACGGCGAAGGTCTTTCCTCGCTCGGTGGCTGCAGAACTCGCCCCGATGGGCTCTCCATCGGGGCTCTGTCAGCTTCGCCATCCCGAGATTGCCCCGCTCTCGCGGGACCTCGGGATTCCCTCGCTCGTCAAGCTGCTTCGCCTAAAATCGACATGTCGCTGCGAAAAGTACCGGATTCCTTTTAATCAGTACTTTATAGCGTAACTGCGATATTCCGGCGAGCGGCCTTCAAAATTTTAGCTTATCGCGAGCCACAAAATCGGTTTATAAAAGGGCGAAATTGCCCGAGGCGACGCGGCAGCGTCAGCCGAGTTATTTCGCCCCCGGTTTTTGGCGAAGCGAGAAGCGTTAAGAAATTTTGTAGACGCGAGCGGAATATTGCAGTTACAGCATATCGCAGTGGATATAACCACAAAATAGAGCGTGTTTTGAGGCATGTGTGGAGTGCCGACGCGAGGAGAGTATCAATATCACATATAAGCGTAAATAAAATACCGCAGTGGAATTGTTCCTACTGCGGTATTGTTAAGTATGTGTGTGCTTAGGCTATTTAACCCGCTGCTTCATCACGAGGCCGGGTTTAAAGGTAACGACTTTCTTCTCGGGTATAGGTACGGCGTCGCCGGTACGCGGATTCCGGCCCATTCTGCCTTTTCGCGTCTTTACCTTAAATACGCCGAAATTGCGCAATTCCACCGTTTCGCCTTTAGCCAAACTATCGATCACGTAGTCAAGATACTTCTGAACCACTTTTTTTACATCAGTCTGCTTTACTCCTGCCTCGTCCGCAATCCTAACCACAATGTCTTTCTTTGTCATTCTTGCCTCCGAATTGCCCTCACTTACCCGTATGCAATTTGTCCCGAGCTAAGTCGAGGGACTACTTGCTTGGCACTGAAGTACTGCCGGGTGCAACATCTTTGATCTCTTGTTTGAACTCTATAGTAGGTTTAGGTTGCCCGGGGCCCGAAATTATTCCCATATAACATAAGGCCATGTATATCGCCAAGATAACGACTATCACTAACGCGAGGTTTACCAGAGGGCTGGCTGCAAGTTCACGTAAGAGAATACCTATCTTGCTCACTCTCTTCAGGTTATCCTGTTTGCCTTCCAGCTCACCCAAAAGCTTATTCAGTATAATATAAGAACCGTGCCAATCGTTTTCTATTTTGTGCAGGCTGAGGTCGGATATGGCAGAAACGCTTTTAAGAGAAAGTATCTGGGAGATTACGTCAAATGTCCTGTCGTCGTAAGAGTCGCTCATATCGAGATAATCTTTTAAGGCCTGATATTTTCTGGCTATGAGCGATTTGGTCTCGAGAAATGCCTTTTCGTCTTCCGGGGTAATGGTCTCGCTGTTAACGGCGTTCTTATACATATCGTGGAATTTTATCCACAATTGCATGAACTCTTTTACGCGCTTTATTTTGGAATCTATATTTCGGTCTACCATTGATAAATAGGATACCACAGGAAATTGCGGCTGTCAAGGGAGATGGTAACTTTATTACTTTTAGCTAGTTACGTACATTCAGGCGCTCTCTATGGTCACAGCGCCGTTGCCCAGGAGTTCTTCTATTTCGTTGATAATTTCCGCGGACGGCTTTACTCTGAAGTCCGCACCTATTGCAAGCGCAATCTTCTTGTTGCCGGGGGTCTGGAAGTGGATATAGGCCGGGATTTCGCCTCTATGATTCGATAAAATGAACTTTAAAGATTCGAGCGTCTTCTTGTTAAGGCCCGAGGTAATTACCTTAATGGATATTGCTTTTGTCATCCTGTCCTGCACTTCGCTGAGGGGAATAACCTCCTCCGCTATCAATTTCGGCTCTTCCTCCCTCAGGCTGAGGCGGCCTCTTATAAAGAGCATATTGTCGGCTTTGATATGATTTCCTATTTTGACGTAAGACTTCGGAAAAACGAGTACCTCTACTATACCGGTCAGGTCCTCCAGTTTTGCGATGGCCATCCTCTCACCCGTCTTTTTGGTCGTAGTCAACTTTACCGTATTTAATATTCCGCCTATCAGGATATTTTCGCCGTCGCGGCGGCTGCCCAGGCTCATAACGCTTGCGTTTCCGTACAGCCTGAGGACTTTTTCAAAGCGCGTCAGCGGATGCTTGGTGATGTAAAATCCGAGCATCTCTTTTTCAAAGGAAAGGAACTGGTTCTCCGGCCATTCTTTTATATCGGGTATATCATGGAAGCTCTTTTTGAAATTGTCCTGATTTTCGAAAGTGTCAAAGAAAGAAAACTGGCCGTTTTGCCTGTCTTTCTGTATGCCTCCCGCAACTTCCATAGCTTTGTCGAGAATGGCAATGAGTTGCGAGCGGTGCAGTTTGAATGAATCGAAAGCGCCGCATTTTATAAGACTTTCTATTACTTTCCTGTTGACGACGCGCGAATCGATATGTTCGCAGAAATGATACAGCGATTTAAACCCGTTCTCTTTCTGCCTCATGGTTATGATAGAATCTATGGCAATCTGCCCTACATTTTTAACGGCCGAAAGGCCGAACCTTATCGCCTTGCCGTATTTATTGCCTTCGGTTTTATCGTCCACTACCGTAAATTTGGAAAAACTCTCATTGACGTCGGGAGGCAGTATCTTTATGCCGAGCGAGCCGGCCTCGTCTATATAAACGGCTATTTTATCGGTGTTATCTTTTTCTGACGTAAGAAGTGCGGTCATGAATTCCACGGGGTAGTTGGCTTTTAGATACGCGGTTCTGTACGAGATCATGGCATACGCGGCCGAATGTGATTTATTGAAGCCGTACCCCGCGAAATATTCTATATGGTTGAATATCTTATCCGATATCTTGCCGCTTATACCTTTTTTGACGCATCCGTCGATGAAGTGCTTACGCGCTTCCGTCATCACCTCGGGCGTCTTTTTACTCATTGCGCGGCGTAATGAATCGGCTTGCGCCAGCGTAAAACCCGCCAGGGTGGAAGCGATCCTCATAACCTGCTCCTGGAAGACAATGATGCCGTATGTGTCCTTCAGTATCGGCTCGAGGCTGGAATGGTCATATTTCAGCTCTACCTTGCCGTGCTTTCTTTCTATGAAATCATCGAGCATGCCGCTGCCCATCGGGCCTGGCCTGAAAAGAGCCAGTATGGCGATCAGGTCTTCGAATCTTTCGGGATTGAACTTCTTGAGAAGGTCACGCATCCCGGAACTTTCCAGCTGGAAGACTCCTACCGAATCCGCATCCGACAATAACTTATAAGTATTTTTGTCATCCAGAGGAATCTTATCAATTTCGACGTCGACGTTCCGTATCTTCTTTATTATCTTGATCGTTTCATCGACGACAGTCAGAGTCCTCAGGCCTAAAAA
>JAQUMG010000067.1 GCA_028718265.1 Candidatus Omnitrophota bacterium | reverse complement strand
TTATACCACAAATAATATACCGAAAGTTGTCGGCGGAGTTACCAAAAAGTCAACTTTGGCTGCCAAGATGCTTTACGACCAGATAGTAGACGAGGTAATACCTGTTTCTTCAAGCAAGGTAGCGGAAATGGCGAAGCTCCTGGAAAATACCTTCAGAAGCGTTAATATCGGACTTGTGAATGAACTGGCGCTTATGTGCGAAAAACTCCATATAAATGTATGGGAAGTTATCAATGCCGCCAGGACCAAACCTTTCGGCTTTATGCCGTTTTATCCCGGTCCCGGAATAGGCGGCCATTGTATAAATATAGATCCGCTGTATCTTTCATGGAAAGCCAGGCTGCACGGATTCGAGGCTAAATTCATAGAACTTGCCGACAGTGTAAATTCCGGCATGCCGCAATATGTCGTCCAGCGCGTCATAAGAGTGCTCAACGAAAAAGGCAAATCGGTAAAAGGTGCAAATATACTGGTTCTCGGCGTTGCATACAAGAAGGATGTTGATGACGTAAGAGAATCGCCCTCGCTCGAGATAATGCGGCTGCTCTTAGAAGAAGGGGCCGTAGTTAATTATTCAGACCCGTATGTTTCGAGTGCCAAGGTTGATGGTAAGACGTTTACATCATTGGCCTTCAAGAGAGATCTTTTAAGGAAACAGGATTGCGTTTTGCTGGCTACGGATCACAGTACTTTTGATTATCAAAAGATAAAAGATTGCGCAAAACTCGTTTTTGATACGAGAAATGCCTTTGCTAATAAAGACATCAAAGGCAAAAATATAGCGTCGCTGTAAAGGAGAAATGGAAAAATATCTTGTTACCGGCGGAGCCGGATTTATAGGTTCGAATATCGTAGAAGAATTAATTAAAAGAGGTCATAAAGTAAAAGTTCTGGATAACTTTATGACGGGAAAAAGAGAAAACCTGAAACCGTTCTTAAGCGACATAGAGCTCGTAGAAGGCGATATAAGGGATATCGAAACTGTCAAAAAATCAGCGAAAGGTACCGACTATATTCTGCATCAGGCAGCGCTTAGAAGCGTCCCGAAATCCGTAGATAACCCCAGCCTTACCAGCGACATAAACATAAGCGGTACTTTAAATGTATTAATCGCCGCCAGGGACGCAGGCGTAAAAAGAGTGGTTTATGCGTCAAGCAGTTCAGTTTACGGCGATTGCAGGAATTTTCCGGAAAAGGAAGATTTTATTCCCGTGCCCATATCTCCGTACGCGGTTTCCAAGCTGACGGGCGAACATTACGGATACACTTTTACCAGGACGTTCGGATTAGAGGTGGTTTCGCTGCGCTATTTTAACGTATTTGGGCCGCGACAAAATCCCGAATCCAAGTATTCCGCGGTTATCCCCGCTTTTATTTCAAATCTGCTTAGCGGTAAACCTCCCGTTATCGAAGGTGACGGAAACCAATCACGGGATTTTACTTATGTGGAGAACGTAGTCCTCGCAAACCTGGCCGCTGCTAAAGCTGCCGGCGCAGGAGGGGAAGTATTTAATGTGGCATGCGGCAAAACATATTCGGTCCTGGACATAATAAAATACCTCGATAAGTTTTTAAATACCAGGACCAGCCCGGAATTTACGGCTCCCAGAAAAGGTGATGTTAAAAAGACGCTGGCCGATATCTCCAGGATGAAAAAAATATTAAAGGTTACCCCTGAAGTCGAATTCGAAGAGGGGCTCAAAAAGACATTAGAATGGTTTAAGGATAAAAATCATTAACTTGTAAGGAGCGATATGAAACGTGTATTAATAACCGGCGGTGCGGGCTTTATAGGTTCGCATTTGTGCGCTTTTTTGCTGGAGAGAGATTTTGAAGTTATCTGTATTGATAACCTTATAACCGGCACAATGAAAAATATCTCGCACTTATTGAAAAATAAACATTTTGAGTTTCTCGAGCACGATGTGACAAAATATATAGATGTCAAGGGCGACGTATATTATGTGCTGCACTTTGCTTCACCGGCCAGCCCCGTCGATTACCTTAAGCTTCCTATTCAGACATTGAAAGTAGGGTCGTTGGGAACGCATAACGCGCTGGGCCTCGCAAAAGCGAAAGGTTCAAAATTTCTGCTCGCTTCGACCAGCGAAGTTTATGGCGATCCTACCGTTCATCCGCAGCCGGAGAGCTATTGGGGTAATGTCAATAATGTGGGGCCGCGCGGCGTCTATGACGAAAGCAAAAGATTTGCCGAAGCGATAACGATGGCTTACCATCGCACCCATAACCTTGATACCAAAATAGTGCGGATATTCAATACTTACGGTCCGAGGATGAGAAAAGTCGACGGCCGTGCGATCCCTGCTTTTATAGAACAATCAGTGACAAATAAGCCGATAACGGTATTCGGTACAGGCAAGCAAACGCGCAGTTTCTGCTATATATCTGATTTGGTAGACGGCATATATAAGCTTATGAATTCCAATGCTAATACTCCTATAAACATCGGCAGCCCGGAAGAGATGAATATAATAGACCTTGCTAAGATGATAATAAAATTAACGGGCTCGAAAAGTAAAATTGTATTCGAACCCCTGCCGGTAGACGATCCGAAAGTTCGCCAGCCGGAGATAACGCTTGCAAAGATGCTATTAAGCTGGCAGCCGACGATAAGTCTTAAAGACGGCCTGCGAAAAACAGTCGAATGGTTCAAGGAAAATAACCTGGGATCCGAATAAAAGCCTGCTATGAATACTGACAATTATTACGGAAGCGAGAGGGAAGACATAATTGCGCTGATTCCTCCCGGTACCAAGCGCATTCTCGACGTAGGATGCGGTTTCGGCCTGATGGGCAAAAAGCTTAAAGATAAGCTCGGTGCCGTGGAAGTGGTCGGCCTCGAAATGGAGGAAAGCGCCGCCGAAGTCGCAAAAAAGAACCTGGATAAAATAATAGTAGGCAACGTTGAAGATATAAAATTACCATTTGAAAGCGGTTATTTTGATTGTCTCGTATACGGTGAAGTCCTGGAGCATCTTAAAGATCCATGGAAAGTTTTAAAAGAACACGCACGGTGCCTGAAAAAAGGCGGATATTGCATAGCAAGCTTACCCAATATTTCCCACTACAGCATTATTCAGGATCTCCTGAAAGACAGGTGGGATTACAAAGATTCCGGTATATTGGACAGTACCCACCTGAGGTTTTTTACGATAAACGGCATACGAAAAATGTTTACCGGCGCCGGATATGTGATTGAGGACGAAAAGCGATACATAAGAGCATCTAAGGTAAAAAAAGTAATCGGTAAATTATTAGGTAAACGCGCAATGCATTTATGGACCGAACAATACGTCATTAAAGGAAGGTTGGCCTGAGCGTATGGCAAATAAAGGTACCAGCATAGTAATCGCAACCTGTAACCTGCTTGGATTTACAAGGTTGTGCGTTGATTATATTCGTAAAAACACTAATACACCTTATGAACTTGTTATAGTCGATAACGGTTCTACCGACGGCACACAACAATATTTTGCCGAACTTTCCGGAGAAGTGGACGTCCGGTATATACGTAATGATAAAAATCTGGGGCCTATCATTGCGATAAATCAGGGTATAAAGGCGAGCAAGTACGAATATATATGCCAGATGCATAACGATGTCGTCATATTTGAATACGGCTGGCTGGACAAGATGACATCTATAATGGAAAACGATCCCGGCATAGGTATAATATGCCTGGCAGGGAGGCAGTATATACGCAAAAACGCCGGCTGTGATGAGGACAGCCTGAAACATAATCTCCTGAGCATCGGGCTTAATCCTCCTATGACAGAGACTGTGGCCGATATCGCGGTGATAGACGGTATGTGTTTTATGTCGACTAAGAATATTATTCAGAAAATCGGCCTTCTTGATGAAACATACGGCATGATGCATTTTTACGATATGGATTTTTCTCTGGCCAGTATTAAGGCGGGTTACAGGAACGTAGCTGTTAATGTCTTAGCTTTTCATGTAGGAAACGGCGGTACTACCCGGCGTTCCGATTTCTATAAAAATCTGGTTCCTAACGACCTCAAACTATACAATAAAAACAGCGCCATATTCCAGAAGAAGTGGAAGGGTATGCTTCCCTGTGATGTGAGAAAGCATGCTTTGGCCCTGTAGGCAGAGGCCCCTCTGTCTATTTTCTTGATTTTTCTTCGCAAATATGGTAATATTCCCACACTATCTGCTGCTATTTTAGTGATTTTCCAGCCCTAATTATTAATATAATATGATAATTATAGTATAAAACGCGAAGGAGAAGGCATGAAAATTCCCATTATGAACCTGGGCGCTCAGTATGAACAACTTAAAGAAAGTATAGATGCTGCTATGCAGAAAATCGCCCGGAACAGCAGTTTTATTCTAGGAAAAGAAACTGAACTTTTCGAACAAGAAATAGCGGACTATTGCGGAGTAAAATACGGCGTCGGATTGAATTCAGGTACAGACGCGCTTATTCTGACCTTAGCGGCTTTAGGCATAAAAGAAGGCGATGAGGTGATAACAACACCGCTTACATTTGTTGCGACAGCCGAAGCAGTTTCACGGGTAGGCGCAAGGCCTGTTTTTGTCGATATAGATCCCGAAACTTATAACATAGATCCCGCAAAAATAGAAAAGGCCATAAATAAAAATACCAGAGCTATAATACCGGTCCATCTTTTCGGTAATCCCTGCGACATGGACCCCATATTAAAAATAGCCGGAAAACACGGATTAAAGGTTATAGAAGACGCGGCGCAGTCTATAGGCGCAGTTTACAAGGGCCGTAAAGCCGGCAGTTTTGGCGATGCAGGATGCCTCAGCTTTTTCCCCAGCAAAAACCTGGGTGCTTTCGGAGATGCCGGAATGGCAGTGACGAATGACCGGTATCTTGCCGATAAGATAAAGCTGTTACGCGTGCACGGAACCACGTCAAAGTACTGTTATTCAGTCATAGGCTTCAACAGCAGGCTGGACAATCTTCAGGCCGCGATTTTATCTATTAAACTTAAGAAAATTGATGAGTGGAACGAAGGCCGCAGAAAAGTCGCTGCCCGTTATAATGAAGCGCTGAAAAATGTGGTATTGACACCGAAGGAACAACCGGGCGGCAGGCACGTCTACCATTTGTATGTGATAAGCGTTGACAAAAACAGGAGGGACGGCCTTGCGGATTTTCTGAATAAAAACGGTGTTGAGGCGCGCACATATTATTCCATACCGCTTCACCTGCAGGAATGTTATAAAGGTCTGGGATACAAGCGGGGCGATTTTCCTCTAGCGGAGAAAGCGGGGCAGGAAACATTAGCGCTGCCGATGTTTTCCCATCTTAAAGCAGATGAAATTGACTATGTAACAGATACGCTTAAAAGAGGACTGAAGAGTATTTAAAATGTCATTGAAGATATTTCCGAAAAAAGATGCAGGATGGCAGGTGAAAAAAACCGGAAATACCTGTGCTTATGCCGCGGGTTATGGTTTTGTAAACGGCCGATATACGACTGCCGGAGGAATGGCAGAATTCTTTATAAAAAACACATACGGGGATTTATCCGCGTTTTGCGATTTGGTAAAAAGCATAAACGGTAATTTTGCCCTCATAGTCAGCAGAGAGTGTAATTTATTTGCCGCGGTGGATAGAGTGAGAAGCCACCCTATTTTTTACTGTTTTAAAGACGGAACGTTGTATATAGGCGATGACGTTAATAGCATTAAAAATGCGGCAGGGCGTATATGTGCAGGTCCGCAAGCGGCGGAAGAATACCTTATGTCGGGTTATGTATCCGGGGGTAATACGCTGTGTGACGAAATAAAAGGGCTTCAGGCCGGAGAATGCCTCGGCGCCAAATCCGATGAAACGGAAATCTGCCGGGATATAGCATTAAAGCGCTATTATCTTTATTACAATGCAGCCAAATTACAGCAGCCGCCGGCATCGCTTATAAACACTCACGACCGCATTGTTGAAAATGCCTTTAAACGTATAGCGGAAAGCGCAGGCGGCCGGAAACTTGTTATCCCTCTGAGCGGTGGTGTCGATTCGCGCCTTGTCGCTTCAATGTTCAAGCGGATCGGCCACAAAAATATCCTGTGTATCTCCTATGGTATTCCGGGTAACTGGGAAACGAAAATCAGCCGGGCAGCAGCAGATAAGCTGGGGTACGAATGGATTTTCATGCCCTACTCGCGGGAAAAATGGCGCGATATTTCAAAGAGCGGCGAATGGCACAAGTTTTTCTATTCATTTAATAACATCTCGTCGGTCCCCAATGTCAATGAATGGCTGGCCGTGTCGGGATTAAAGAAAGACCGCATCATTCCTGACGATGCTGTCTTCGTGCCGGGTCATACCGGTGATTTTATTTCGGGAGGGCATATACATTACGTGTTTGATGAAAAAACGGACAACATAACCATAGACGGACTTTCGGAAAAGATGCTCAGGAAACATTATGCCCTCTGGCCGCTTCTGTTAAAAGATCCGCAGATAAAAAAACGTGCTGTTCGCAGGCTATCGGAATCATTCAAAAATTTTAGACTGGAGTCCGCCCAGTCCATTATCGACGCGTACGAGTGCTGGGAATGGCAGGAGCGCCAGGCAAAATTTATCGTTAACTCAGCACGGGTATATGATTTTTGGGGATATGAGTGGCGGATCCCTCTGTGGGATTCCGAACTCATGGATTTTTGGAGCGCAGTACCGTATAAGCTGAAATTGCGCAAAAAATTATATCTGGACTATCTTGAGAAAACAGACAGGTACGGAATCTTCGGGAATAATCTCCGCAGAAATAAGTTGTATCGAAAACGAATTTTACCCGGAGCGCTGAGGAGTTTGTTGCAATATTTCAGAGACACTATAGGAATCTACGGAATATACGGCTATTTTGTGTCTACATTTTTAAACGCAGGGAAGCGCAGTATAAACTCTATATTCGTGAAAGATTACTTAAGGTTTTTCCGCAGAAACAATACGAAGGACATCGAGTAAAGGACAGGTAAGGAGCATGTGGAAGTTTATAAAATCGTTAAGTAGTACAAAAATGGCAGCAGCGGTAAGAAAAAATCGCGCACTAAAGTCATTGGTCAAATTATACTATATGACGGTGATGTTTCCGTTCAGCAGGGGTGGTGTTGCGGTAAATATAGGCGGCGCAGGAGAGTACAAGCTGGATTACATGTTTGCTCTTAGCCGGTATGAAAACTTTGGAGACCGCCATAATGCCGGTTTCAGAAAGTGGCTCGAAGCCTGCAGGCAGGCAAAGGTCGTGTTCGATGTAGGAGCGCATATAGGGCTTTATGCGATTCCGGCTAGCGGGGTTATTCCGCAGGGAGGTTTTGTTTATGCTTTTGAACCATCCGCCACTAACAGGAAATATTTTAAAAAGCACCTTGAATATAACCGTATATCCAACATTATCCTGCTTCCGTATCTTGTCGGCGATGCGATGAATAAAAGGCAGTCATTCTATGAAAGCAGGGCAGTGGATCCTACCAACTCTTTAAATCCTAAAAAGAACATCGGCCGCTATTCCAAGGTGTTCAGAGAGCAGATTACGCTGGATAATTTTGCTAAAGAACACCAGATAAAGCCGGACGTTATAAAGATCGATGTTGAGGGCGCGGAGTATAATGTCCTGAGAGGCGCGGATGAAATACTGAAGAAATATTCACCGGCCATATTCCTGAGCGTCCACCCCGCACAACTTTCTCTTTGCGGGGCATCTGCTGGTCAACTGAAAGATATTATATCGCAATCGGGATATCGTATTTGGGATAGTAACGGTGCCGAGGCCCAGGATATCGAATTCGGGGAATATGTGCTGTTGCCGCGCGGAAGGTCCGGCATATGATGAAAAAACTAATTCGGAAAAATGTAAATTTATTCAGGCATTACGGCATCTTCGGCGCGTGTCGGCTGTATGCGAAAATAGCCTTATGGCACATTCGTTATTATGTCTCCTCCGGCAAATCCCGTTACAAGAAAGTACGCGTAAATGATTATGAGATGTTCATTGATCTTAGAGACAGCGGTATATCAAAGGCCCTTTTCGTTTATGGCACCCGCGAAAAAGACCAGATGGGCATCGTGAAGAGCGTAATATTACCCGGCATGAGGGTGCTGGACATCGGTGCGAATATCGGCTACTACGTCATTATGGAATCACGCCTTATAGGTTCGTCAGGCAAGATCATTGCATATGAGCCGTCAGCGGATAATTGTGCACTCCTCAAAAAAAACCTTGAGCTGAACAATCTGTCAGGTAAAGTCGAATTAAATGAAGCCGCCGTGTCGGATAAAGCCGGCACAGCCAGATTTTATGTATCAGATAAGTCCAATCTGCATACGCTCAATCCGTCCGCCTCCGCAAAACATACGGATAATCACGTAGAAGTGAAAACCGCGGATATTTACGAAATAATCGGCAGGAATAAGGATATAGGGTTCATACGGATGGATATAGAGGGCCACGAAGTTGAAGTTTTGAAAAGGCTGGGGAAGGCCGTAACGGATTTTAAGGTCTATCCCAAAGTCCTGTTCGAGACACATTTTCCAAAATACAACGCCGAAAAACATAACATTTGTGAATCACTGGAAACTTTATTCCACTTAGGTTATACTGCGAAGATACTGACTTCCACGGGTGAAAGAGCAACAAAGTTGTGGCAAAAAAAATACAAGCCCGAACAAATAGTAAAGGCAGACCTTGTGGCTAGAGGGATATACAAAGATGTTTTGAATGAAGATGTGCTCGGCGCGGTAAGCATCGAAGGCGGCGTCAGAGCCGTGTTGTTAGTAAAAGATTGAGCGGTGGTTTTATGACAGGCGATAAAAAAAATTCTAAAATTAAAGTCAACGTGCTGACTACCTATGATTCGCCGAATTCACTTGGTTTTATATATCCGATTTTGGTTAATCGGCCGTTATTTTCGGAGAAAGGGGTGGAGTTTCAGTTTCACGGCAGCCTCAGCCGGGCGCTGCTGAACTGCGATGTCATATTTGCGAACAGTAAG
>JAQUMG010000066.1 GCA_028718265.1 Candidatus Omnitrophota bacterium | reverse complement strand
GTTTTACTACTTTAAAATCTATTCCGGCATCGCGCGCCACCGCTATAGCGGCCAGCGCATTAGTGACGTTATGGCATCCGGGCTTGGGAAAAGTAATAAAATCCGGCAATTCCTCGCCTTTTACGGAACATCTAAAACTTACCGTAAGCCCGAGCTGTCTTATTTCAAAGCCTTTTATGTCCGGCTCCCCCTTCATTCCGAACGTTACCATTTTTTTCCTGCAATTCCTGAGCGTCTTTTTGAGATATTAGTCATCGCTGTTGTAATAAACAGTACCGCGCGGCCTGACATTATCGGCGAACCTTCGGTATATCTTCGCCGCATTGTCTATATCGTTAAAATAATCAAGATGCTCTCTGTCTATGTTCAATAAAACTGCGCGGTCCGGGTTAAATTTCAGGAATGAACCGTCGCTTTCATCGGCTTCGGTTATAAAATAATCCCCTCTCCCGTAAAGAATATTCGAGCTGAAATTCAGAACTTCTCCGCCGATTGTTGCGGCCGGATCCAGGCCCGCTTCCTTGAATATCAGAGCGATGAGAGCACTGGTTGTCGTCTTTCCGTGAGAACCGGTAACGGCGATGCTATTTTTCCCGGAAAGCAATTTTGACAGCATGTCTGCCCTGTGCATTATCCGGCTATGCCGTTCTCGTGCAGCACTCAATTCGCTGTTTTCGGCGTCTATCGCGCTGGAATATACTACGATGTCGGACGTCCCGACATTCTCTCCCCTGTGGCCGACGAAACACTTTATGCCTTCCGCTCTCATTTCGTTAATCAGACGGCTTTCTTTCGCGTCCGAACCGCTGATCTCATGGCCGTCGCGATTCAGAATCCGCGCAATTCCGCTCATGCCTATGCCGCCGATCCCTATAAAATGTATTTTCTTTTTTGAATTTAACATTGTACCTTATATCCCGACCAGCGCACCGACCTCATCCGCCAGTTTCCGGGCGGCTTCGGGTATGGCGAAATTACCCAGTCTTTTTCTCATCAAGTCCCGTAGGTTGGCATCTTCAAGAAAACGCAGGATTGCGTATTTTAAAGATTCCTTCGAAAGATTTTTTTCCTCGATTGTCACAGCGGCATTCCGGTCGGAAAGGAATTTCGCATTCTTAATCTGATGCCCTTCCGCGAAAGGATAAGGAATTAAAATAGACGGGATCATGTGAGTGCATAACTCAAATATGGCCGAGGCACCGGCCCTGCTGATGGCAATATCAGCAACGCTGTATGCGATGCCCATATCCTCAAAAAACGGGTAAGTCTTGTACGCTAAATCGCCGATGCTCTGATACTCGCTTCTTAATCTTTTGTAATTCTCCTCACCGGCAATATGCAAAACCTGAATCCTGCGCCTCAGTAACCGGTCCATATCTTTTAACGCGGCAACCGTCATGGAATTCACCGAACGCGACCCCTGGCTTCCGCCTATGACAAGTATCGTAAATTTATCACCGGCCATTCCCAGTAGATTAAGGGCCTTTTCGCGATCACTCTTTCTGGCCGCTGTCTCCCGTATGGGATTCCCCGTCACGACAATATTATCTTTCTGTATTGCCGGACTCTGAGGAAAACTCAGGGCGATTTTCGTCGCAAAACGGCTCATAAACCGGTTCGTTTTCCCCATAATCATATTCTGCTCATGTATGATAGTCGGTATTTTCATCAGCGATGCCGCCACAAACGGCGGACCGGATACGTACGAGCCGAAAGCTATAAGACAATCAGGCTTTTCCCTGAAAACTATATTCATGGACTTTGCCGCGGCCGCAAAAAGTGAAGTCATAAAATCGATATTTCCGAAAACGGATCTCTTTTTTGCCCCCTTGACCGGCAGGGTATAAAAATTATAACCACTCTCATAGAACAGTCTCTGTGCGAGGCTGTTATTAGAAGTAATAAAAGATATGCGCATGCGATCGCTATAGCGCTTCCTTAATTCCCCGGCAAGCGTCAGGCCGGGAAAGATATGCCCCGCCGTCCCGCCGCATGCTATTATTATGTTCTTCCTTCTGCCTTTATGTTTATCTGACATTTTCTCTTCCTATATTAAGAAGCATCGCCAACAGGATCATATGTATAACCAAAGAAGTGCCGCCGTAACTCATAAAAGGCAAAGGCAGTCCTTTTGTCGGCAGAACTCCGGTAGACACGCCTATATTTATCGCGGCTTCAAGGCCTATCGTCGAAGAAATGCCCAGCGCCAGCAAGCGCGAAAATTCGGAGTCCTTGCGAAACGCCAGTGTTATGCCCTTCCAGACCAGGACCGCAAAGAGAATTACAACTAGCGCCGTCCCTGCCAGCCCGAGCTCTTCGCCGATTATCGAAAACAGAAAATCGGTGTGCGCTTCCGGGAGGTAAAACAATTTCTGCTTCGAATAACCCAGCCCTACACCTAATAAGCCGCCGCAGCCCAGCGCTACAAACGACTGTATTATCTGAAAACCTGTGCCCTGCGGATCCTTCCACGGGTTTATAAAAGCAAGCATTCTCGACGCCCTGTACGGAATCGATAAGACCAGATAATATAACACGGGAATACCTGCGGCGAAAACGAATAATAGATGCTTTATGTCGGCACCGTAAAGAAAAAGCAGCAACATGCCGAGTGCCCCCAGCTCAAAAGAACTACCCAGGTCCGGCTGAAGCAGCACTAAACCGCACATAGCCCCGATTATTACCAAAAGAGGTGCAAAAACACCGAAAAGCGAGTACTTCTTAACGGATTTTCTGTCGAGAAAATCCGCAATATACAACAGAAAGATCGGCTTCACGATTTCAACCGGCTGAAAAGTCACACCACCTATTTTCAGCCATCTTCTTGCGCCGCCTACCGATACCCCTACTCCCGGCACCAGCACTATAATCAACAGCAGAAACGAAATAAGCATAAGCGGTCTTGAGTATTTGCGCAAGACGTGAAGGTTTACATTCATAAAATAGAGCGCGAGTACGACCCCCAGAAAGAGCGAAGCAAGATGACGCCTCAGAAAATGGAAGTTATCGTGAAAATTTTCATAGGCGTAAACGGCGCTTGAACTATATATCATAATCACGCCGAAGGCAATGAGCGCTGTGGTAACTACCAAAATTGTTATTCTTGAATCTCGCAGATCATTTTGCATTTTAAAATACCTAGCCGGCACAATGCATAACGGGACTTTTGCGCAGTTCATCAAAAACCGCGGCCCGAAATGCCTCGCCCCTGTCCTTGTAATCCTTAAACATATCGAAACTTGAACACATCGGCGACAAAAGTATCGTATCGCCTTTCCCGGCGGACTGCCTTGCCAGCGAAACCGCCTCTTTCATTGTCTTTGCTTCCTTGGCGGAAATAGCAAGACCGGCGAAACAGGCTTTTATTTTATCACGCGCCTCACCGATCAATATGGCACACTTTATTTTTCCTGCTTCATCTCTTAAAAATGAATAATCGCTGCCTTTGTCGCGGCCGCCGGCGATAAGAATAACATTTCCTCTGAGTGATTTGAGTGCCTTTACGGTACTATCCACAGTAGTACCTTTAGAATCATCTATATACTTTATACCGGCGTCTTCGGCTATCAATTCGAATCTATGATTCAGTCCCGCAAAAGTTTTCATGACAGGCGCGATACGGGCATCTTTATTCAGAAGTCTTACGGCGAGGGCAGCAGCAAGCGTATTCTCGACGTTATGTTCGCCGGCCAGTTTAATATCCCTCCTGGTACAGATTTCGGCCGGGCCGCTTCCTGTATCCAGCATTAATCTTTCTCCTTCAAGATAAGCGCCCTTCACTTTCCTCTGCATGCTGAAATAAAATACTTGCGGCTTTATTCTGCTTCCCAGCGACCTTACCGCAGCATCATCATGGTTTAGCACCGCATAATCACTGCTTTTCTGGTTTTCAAATATGCGAAGTTTGGCTTTCGCGTATTCATCCATATCGTTATATCTGTCGAGATGATCCTGCGTCAGATTAAGATAAACAGCGACTTTCGGCCGGAACGTCCTTATCGTCTCAAGCTGAAAAGAGCTTACCTCGAGTGAAATTATCGAATCACGCGATATATCAGGAATTTCTTCGCATATCGGCGTTCCTATGTTCCCGAGAAGGAAAGACTTGATATTATTCGCCCGCAGTATTTCATGTATAAGCGTTACGGTGGTGCTTTTGCCGTTAGTCCCTGTTACCGCTATAATCGGCGCCGGACAGAACATCGTCCCCAGTTCAAGTTCGCCTATCACGGGTATTCCTTTTTCGTCCGCCCATTTCACCGGATCAGCGTTAAGCGGGACACCCGGCGATATAACTACAATGTCGCTCTTTTGTATGAATGACTTTGTGTGACTGCCTATTTCATATTCGACGTTGCCTAGTAAAAGCAGTTTATCTTTTATGTCGGAGGTATCCCTCATGTCGCTTATGCGCACTTTTGCTTTCTGCATTTTTAAAAACTTCGCGGCGCTGAACCCGCTTCCCGATAAGCCTATTATCGTAACACATTTATTCTTGAAATCCACCTGGCCCTCTTTTATGGCTTACATCAATTTCAGCGTTACCAGCGTCAAAAGCGCAAGCACTGCCGAGACTATCCAGAAACGTATCGTGATCTTTGATTCGTGCCATCCTTTAAGCTGAAAATGGTGATGAATGGGTGCCATAAGAAATATTCTTTTCTTTCTCAATTTGAACGACGCCACCTGCATTATCACGGATAGCGCCTCGACGACAAATACACCGCCCACAAGCGCCAATAATATCTCTTTTTTTATCAATACCGCTACTGCGCCGATCGCGCCGCCCAGGGCAAGCGAACCGGTATCACCCATAAAAACTGAAGCAGGGTGCGAATTGAACCATAGAAAACCGAGGCTTGCGCCGACTATAGCCGCACAAAAAACGGATATTTCTGCTGCCTGCGGAATAAACGGCACGCCCAGATAAGCGCTTACTCCCAGATGGCCCGTAACGTAACTCAGCGCGCTGTACGTGGCCGCTATCATCGTTATGCATCCTACCGCAAGGCCGTCAAGGCCGTCCGTAAGATTTACGGCATTACTTGAACCGACAATCACTATAACCACAAACGGTATATAGAATATGCCCAGATCTATTATCAGGTTTTTGAAGAAAGGAAAATAAAGTAACGTCGTTCCCGAGGCAGATAAATACACGAAGATTGCTACGATGAACCCCGCTACGATCTGGCCCATAAATTTATTGGCTGTTCTTAGTCCTCTTACGTCGTCCCGGACTAGCTTTATATAATCGTCGACAAATCCGATTATGCCCAGCCATAAAGTCGACGCAAGCGCCATCCACACATAGGAATTATCCAACCGCGCCCATAAGAGAGTAGAAATAAGTATGCTCGCGACGATCAGAATACCGCCCATAGTCGGAGTGCCCGCCTTCTTGCCGTGGAATTGCTGCAGAGTCGGAGCGTCGCGCCTGAATGTCTTTTCGCCGACTTTGTGCACGGTAAGCAGCCGTATCAGCGGCGGCCCGAAAATAACGCACAATAAAAACGCGCTTATTGCAGCAAATGCGGTGCGGAACGTAACATATCTGAATATATTGAACCCGAACCAAAAATCTCTTAACGGGTATAAGAAATAGTAAAGCATCTGATTACTTCCTCCATCCGCATCCCGCGCGAACCTTTTACAAGCACTACGTCATTGGGCTTAGTGACCTTCCGCAGAATCGAAGCCGCCTCTTCTTTTGTTTTGCAAAACCAGATATCCCGCATACCTTTCTTTTTCGCGGCGATAAAACTGTTACGCGCTAATTTACCTACGCTTATGAACTTATCTATACCTGATTCAGCTACAAGCTCGCCTATTTCGCTGTGATAATCGGCCGCTTTTTTCCCGAGCTCCAGCATATCGCCGCTTATCAAAATCCTGCTGCCTTTTGCATTATAATCGGATAAAGTGGCAATCGCGCTTCTCATCGAAAGCGGATTTGAGTTATAGGTATCGTCTATGAACTCTATCCCTTCAATTATACCCCTTACCATCCTCTTATCAAGCGAAACATACTCAGCCAGCGCTTCGCGCATTCTTCCCGAAGGAACATTAAACAGCGTACCGACCGAAATAGCGGCTAACGCATTATAGATATCGTGATAAGCGGGCAGTCGTAATGAATACGATGCGCCCGCCGCATTAAATGACCATCCGAAATCTTCCCGTTTTATATCTTCAGCTCTAAAGTCTGCGTCTTTACCAACGCCGAACCTGAAAACTTTCAAATCTTTACGCTTGAACCGGCCCAGAAGCCGATCGTCGCCGTTCAGCAATGCAATATCGCCGCGGCTTAAAAAATCCAGTAGTTCCTTCTTGGCACGATAGACGCCGTTAAGGTCGCCCAGATACTGAAGGTGCGATGGCCCGACGTTCGTTATAACACCTATATTGGGCCGGACAATCCCGGCTAACTGCCTTATTTCACCTTCTGCATTCATGCCAAGTTCAGCTACGAGGCTTTGATTGGCATCGGTAAGTCTGAGCAAAGTCAACGGAACACCCACCAGATTATTCTGCGTCCCGGAATTCTTTAAAGGGGCCCATCCGTTGCCGAGGACCGCCGCTATCATCTCCTTTGTGGTCGTCTTTCCGTTTGAACCGGTTACTGCTATGGCAGGAATATCGAATTTTTCCCGATGGAAATGTGCTAACCGGCCTAACATCTTCAATGTATCGTTTACTGCAATAAAGAAAACATCATTTTCCGGATTAAAGCTGCAACCGATTTTCTTTTTAATATAACCGATCTTTTTTGACGAAATTACCGCACCTGCCGCGCCTTTTTTTATGGCTGCGGCTGTAAAGTCATGGCCGTCGTATTTTTCTCCCGGAATGGCAATAAAGAGCTCGCCCTTTTTTATAGTGCGGCTGTCTATCGAAATACCGGTAACGCGGCCATGGCCAAAATCCCGGCGGCAAAAAATTTTTCCTTCTGTTATTTTCGTTAACTCATTTATGGAAAACATCGTCAACTCTGCTATGGTGCATCATAATTTTACGAACGGCATCCCGGTCACTGAAAGGTAAAGTGTCTTTCCCTACTATCTGGTAATCTTCGTGCCCCTTGCCCGCTATAACTATGACGTCATTCCTGTTTCTGTCCCTAAGCGACTCTTTTATGGCCGCGAATCTATCGGTAATCCTCTTGTATCTTTTAAATCCTTTACGTATGCCGGATTCTATCTCATCCAATATGGTCTCGGGGTCTTCTGTCCGCGGGTTATCACTTGTAAGAATCACTTCATCGGCTATATCGCTCGCAATTCTGCCCATCTTTGGCCGCTTTGTTTTATCCCTGTCCCCTCCGCATCCGAAAACAGCCACCAGCCTGCCCTTGCACAACGGCCGGAGTCCGGAAAGAACCTTTTCAAGCGCGTCATGCGTATGCGCATAATCGACAAATATTTTGAAGGACTGCCCTGCGTTTACACTCTCTAATCTTCCCGGCACCAGAATCGGACTACCTACGACCTTACTGACAATATCCATGCTAATGCCTTCCGCAAACGAAATAGCGGCCGCCGCCAATATGTTATAAATATTGTGCAGTCCTATGAGCGGCGTCTTTATTTTTATTGCAGCAACGGGAGTTTTCATTAGAAATGACGAGCCGTCCATATCGGACATTATCTCGGTTGCCGTAAAATCGGCATCATTTTTTATTCCGTAAGACAGTACTTTCGCCTTTGTCGCCTTCCTGAAATAATCGTAAAATTTGTCGTCCTTATTCAGAACTGCGACGCTATTTTCCCCCAGCGATTCAAATAAAATCCGTTTCGATTTTGAATAATCCTCCATTGTCCCGTGGTAATCCAGATGGTCTCCGGTGACGTTTGTTAAAACGGCTGCTTTGAAATCTACTCCGAAAACCCGTGCCTGCTTAAGCGCGTGACTCGACACCTCCATTATTACATAATCGCTTCCTTCGTCTTTCATCCGGCGGATCAATGAATGCAGGACCATGGGTCCGGGAGTCGTGTTTGAGGATTTTATCGTCTTATCTTTTATCCTGTAGATCACTGTCCCCAAAAGCGATGGTGATTTTTTCGCTGCTTTAAGTATTTCATAAATAAAATATGATACGGTGGTCTTGCCGTTAGTCCCCGTAATCCCTATGACTCCCAGGGATTTGGATGGATCGTCAAAAACACGGGATGCCAAAACAGGAAATGTTGTTACGGTGTCTTTTACCACGATCAGGCCAGCCTTCGCGGAAGCGCGTTCCGGGTCATCCAGGCAGACCGCCACAGCCCCTTTTCGCAGCGCCTCCTCTATATAATCATACCCATTGTGTTCGGGGCCGTTTATAGCGACAAAAATCTCGCCGCTTTTAATCGTCCTCGAGTCTGCGCTGATGCCTTTCACCTTAAGGTCAGGGTTTAAATTTACCAGCTTATGTTCGATACCGCTAAACAGGTTTTTTATTGTCTTCATCGTTTTTTCATTTTTTTGGGCGAATCCGGTGAAACATAAAGATATCTGAGAGCATTTGTAGCGATTTCGGAAAACACCGGTGCCGCTACGGTGCCGCCGTAGTAATACGGATGCGGCTCCACAAATACGATTGCCACGGCTAATTTAGGATTTTCGGCCGGCGCAAATCCGATAAATACGGAGTTAAACTTATTGTGCGAATATGAACCGTCCGCTTCGAGCCGCTGCCCGGTGCCAGTCTTTCCGGCCGCCGAATATCCTAAAACTGCCGCCCTTGTGCCAGTTCCGGTATCTACCACCATTTTGAGAACTTGTCTCATTTTGGCGCAAGTCTCCTGCGATACTACCCTCCTAACTGCCTTAGGTTTAAATTGCTTAATAAGCGCGCCCTTTTCGTCTATTATCTTGTCAACTATTCTCGGCTCTAGGAGAACTCCGCCGTTACCGATCGCCGCTATGGCGCCGAGGAGCTGAATAGTCGTCACTCCAGCCTCCTGTCCTATGGGTATCGCCACCATAGAAGTCTTTGACCATACAGAGGTCGGGCGCAAAATCCCGGTAACTTCA
>JAQUMG010000065.1 GCA_028718265.1 Candidatus Omnitrophota bacterium | reverse complement strand
AATGGTTGTAACGACCAGTGGAGATTATTCGATCCCGTCAGTTTTATGCGCTATAAATACAATTGGAGTCGACAATGTGCTTTTTTCGGTAGATTGGCCGGATGAATACAATAAGGTTGCGGTTGATTTCTTGAAGCATATCCCGGTAGATAAGCCCGACCTTGAGAAAATAGCCTACAAAAATGCCGTAAGAGTGCTTGGTTTGAAAAATATCTGAATTTGAATATGAAAGCGATCGGAATTGTAGCAGGACCAAGAAAGGGGCAAGTCACAGATAGATTAACAGATTCCGCACTTAAAGGCTTAGGCGACAGAGGCGCCGATATCGAGAAGATTTATCTGATGGACCTCGTCATAAAGCCTTGCAGGGGGTGTCTAGTTTGCCAACGGACTGGAAGATGCACGATAGACGATGGTTTTAACACCTTGGCCGATAAAATCCGGGAAGCGGATGTAATAGTCTTCAGCTCACCCACCTATTTCAGTAATGTCACTTCTTGCGCCAAGAGATTTTTTGATAGAGGATATTCAATGTTTAAAGAGAACTCTTTTGGGCTCACCTACCTTTATAAAAAACCGCATAAAGCCATCCTGATAACAAGTTGCGGCGCGCCGTTTCCATTCTCTTATCTTCTCGGTATATCTACCGGAAGCGTCAGGGCTATGAAGGTATTTTTTAACTACATGCGCGTAAAGATAAATACTCTTATCGTATCAGGCGCTAAAGATTTTGACATCAAAACCCATGACAGATTATTAAGGAAGGCCTATGATCTTGGCAAAACCATTTAAGGTAATTACAATGGGGATATCGTGTGTTATTTTATCGATATCGCTGGTGTTTGCTGCAATAGTTGGAAAAGATGCGCCATATTTCAGAGTAACTTCAGGCAGCGATGAGGTCCTTACGCTGGATATGCTGAAGGGCAAGATAGTGGTTATCTTTTATGAGACGAAGGATACCAAAGAAAAGAACAGAGCCCTTAAAGAGGAGCTGAATGCTTTTTATGCGGATCAGCCTCCGGAAGCGCAAGAAGGGATAGCAAAGATCGCGATAATCCGCTGCTCATCTTTCCTACCGACTATATGGCGGCGAAGCTTGCGCGAGAATTCCAAGAAAGAAGGCATTATTATATATGGTGACTGGGATGGCTCGATGGAAAAGAACTACGACATGGCGGCCGATGAAAGCAATTTCCTTATTATCGATAAATCAGGTGTTGTCCGATACGTAAGAGCGGACGTTATCCCAGAAGAAGATTTTCCAATTATTAAGAAAATTCTGAACGAGTTACAAGAACCCATGTCCGGGCAAAGATAGGGGAGTACCCTGTTGGTTATCAGTGTGGCCCCAGTTCTCTGTTCCTTGGTTCTACGAGGATTTTATGAGGGTAAATGTAGGAATAAGAAAGGCTTGCAAAAGAACATGAGGTAAATATGAGAAGAATATTTTTTGTTATCTTGATTACTTTTTTCTGAACAAGCGTTGGGCTTGGTTCTGATGAGTGGAAAATATATCGAAACGAAAAATATAGATTTGAGTTTAAATACCCATCCGTGGATCGCATCGGATCTCATTATGAAGTTGTTGAATTTATTCCGAATAACAATAATAATGTTGAATTTTAAGTGATGGTTCTTACGAGAGCTTATGGAGTTGATGTAAATGGTCATTTTTTCAATTAGCATAGCAAAAGATTCTGTAACAGCTGATAAAGAAATTGATAGGATAAATCATGATTATCAAGGTTCTGGCAAGGTTTGGACAGCTCAATGCGAGAAAGGCAATGTCAATATTTCCGGGCTAGTTGCAGAAAAAATAAAATGTAAAGTTATGAGTGTGAAAACTCCAGGCTTAACTTCGCCCTCGGATCTTTTGTCGCGGGGGCTCGGCAACCCGCCGTCCGCGGGATCATTTTAGCTTATAGCAGGCGGGTGCGGACGAGCCTGTAGAAGCGTCAGCTTTTCATGTTGTAGCGTGTAGGGCGAGGACGCGAGAGTCCCGCCTGGAGTTAGAGTTGAGGGCGGGACGACGCCGAGTGAGTTGAAAGGTTTTTTATTTTAAAGGGAACCCTTTAAAATAGGTTCGGACTTTTTGATACAGGGACCCCAGTAAATTCGTTCTCCCCATATAATGGGAGACATTAAAGCCTATGATCGAATCAAATGATCATAGGGACCTGGCGCTGGCTATATTGAACGAAGAAATCGAACATGAATCATGGTTTTCTGAGTTTCTGGGCGAAGGCCCTTCTGGGCACTTCCTGAGACGAGGCGAAACATCGCCGTTTGTCGGAAAGTTCTTGAAGTAGAATAATACTTACGGGGCGCTCAAAATTATCTTGGGTGCCTCGTTTTCTATGGTAAAATAGCGCCAAAGGATACCCCGCATAAAGAGTTTCTGGTATGGATAGCTTTCCGCGATAGTTGAGCCGTTTGCCGCTGTTATCGGCGCAAGCGCCGTTTTTTTCGCCAGGCCGCTACTCCATTACGCGTTGGCGTTTGCCGCGGGCGCAATGATCTTTGTGGTGGTTGAAGAAGTCATCCCCGAATCGCAACGCAACGGCAATACCGACCTGGCGACAGGAGGTACCATATTGGGATTCTTGGTGATGATGATTCTTGATGTTGCATTTAGTTAATATTAGGAAGGAGTGATTTCAATGAAAAGATTTTTTAACTGGCAGATAATGCTTGCCATCATCCTGGTTGTTTTATCTGTGTTTTTTTATTTTATTCATTACTTTATCTTTAAAGATTTGCACCATATTTTTCTTTATCTTATCGGAGACATCGCCTTTCTTTTTGTAGATGTCCTGATAGTGATGCTGGTCCTGCACCGCCTGCTTGTGTACAGAGAAAAGCAATCAATCATGAAAAAACTAAATATGGTAATAGGGACCTTTTTTAGCGAGGCGGGCTCGGAACTTTTAAAAAAATGTGCCTGCTTTGACCCCAGACTAGCTAATATGGCGCAGCAGCTTATCGTAACAAAAGATTGGTCGGATAAAGATTTTATGAGAGCGCGCAAAAGCATTGAGCGCTACGAGAGCGGTATAAACAGCAAGAAGGGCAGTCTTGAAGAAGTAAAAAATTTCTTATTGACGAAAAGACAGTTTTTACTCACTTTATTGGGAAATCCTAATTTACTTGAGCACGAATCTTTTACCAATTTGCTATGGGCGGTTTTTCATTTGACCGATGAATTGGCGCATAGGCGGGATTTAACGAAACTGCCCGATACCGACTATCAGCACCTGTCCGGTGATATAAAAAGGGCGTACCAGCAGCTTATTTTGCAGTGGCTGGATTATATGAAGCATCTAAACCAAGATTACCCGTATCTTTTTTCTTTAGCAATGAGGACAAATCCATTTGACGCAAATGCGGTTGTAGAGGTAAAACAATAGAAAAGGAGGTAGTTATGCCGGAATTCGGATCGCCTTTTTCGGGGTTAGCAAAAGACAGAAAAGTCACGAAAGAAGAATTAATCCGCGCAATCCGCTTTATGGTCGCCGCAGAATATGAGGCAATTCAGCTTTATATGCAGCTTGCGGAATCAACCGATAACAAGCTTGCGCAGGAAGTCCTGAAGGACATAGCGGATGAAGAGAGGGTGCACGCCGGTGAATTTTTGAGATTATTAAAAGAACTTGCACCCGATGAACAGAAGTTTTATGATAAAGGATCTAAAGAAGTAGAAGAAGAGATTAAAAAGAAATAACCGCGATATTTTGCTCGGGATTCTTTTGTAGATAAATGTCCGCCTTATTGAGGCGGACATTTTACATCTATTTACCCGTCAAATAGTTACGTGCTTTCCAGCCAAAAATGACCGGACAAAATGGACATCCTTCGACGCACTTGCTCAGGACTTTGTTTCCTTGGGAATTAACCTCTCTGAATAACAAAATTTCCTTGTTTCCCGCCATAATTCGGCTATAATAGGTACTTGAATAAACCGAGAGGTTCCCCTGTGTCGCGTATTACAGGGACCCCAATAAATTCGTTCTCCCCATATAATGGGAGACATTAAAGCCTATGATCAAATCAAGCGATCGTAGGCTTTTTACTATTTTAATCCGCGTAGGAAGTGGTATAATTTCTCTTATGGAGCAGAATGTTAGATTTGCCAGGAAAGAGAATTAAATGAAAAACAGCGATTTCAATATTTTAGTTTTTAATGGCGGGAGCTCATCTCTCGCGTATAAGATTTTTCAGGTAAAGACCTCCAAGAATATCAAAGTTATTTCTTACGGAAAGGCTTATAGAGTAGGGGTTAGGGGTACAGCGCCTTCTTTTGTAGAGTGCTACTTTAATAATAAATTGCATAAGGAGGAAATACATATTGCAAATCATCGTCAGGCGGCCAAGTTTATATTGAAATATATCGAAGGTAGCGGTATAAAAATAGATTATATAGGACATAGATTTGTACATGGTGGAAGCCATTTTAAGGAATCTGTTTTTTTAAATAAAGTTACTTTAAAGAAACTGGTTACCTGTTTACCGTTAGCGCCTATACATAATCCCGTTTCGCTCGGAGTTATTTATGAATCAAGAAAAATTTTCCCAGATCTCCCACAGTACGTAACTTTTGATTCCGCATTTCATTCTACTATTCCTTATTACGCCTATACCTACGCCTTGCCTCGAAAAATAATTAAAAAATTCGGTTTTAGAAAATATGGATTCCACGGTCTTTCTTACTCTTACACAGCCGGAAAAATATCAAAATTTTTAAAAAAAGATGCTCATAAATTAAAAATTGTTGCGTGCCATCTTGGCACGGGCGGTTCAAGCGTAGCTGCAATCAAAGGCGGCCATTCCGTAGATACTTCTATGGGGTATTCTCCGCTTTCGGGACTTATGATGAGCACGCGTTGCGGAGATATTGATCCTATACTTATGATTTATTTAATGAATATATATGGCTATCGGCCGGATGAATTGATGGATATTCTTAATAAAAAAAGCGGACTCTTAGGTATTTCTGGTTTCTCAAGTGATATTACCGATATCATCCACAAAATGTACAAAGGAGAGGGCAGAAAGAGAGCAAGGCTTGCTTTTAATATGTACATTCACCGCCTAAAAAAATATATAGGAAGCTATATTGCCGTTCTTGGGGGAATAGATGCGTTGGTGTTTACAGATGATATAGGTGTCCACAATTGGATGGTAAGAAAAAAAGTCTGCGAAAAAATGAAATGGGCCGGAATTATTATGGACAACAGGATGAACCGTAATATAAGTGGAGATAAAGTTTCATGCATAAATAGTGCTCATTCCAAAGTAAAAATAGTCGTTATTCCTACAGAAGAGGAATTTATTATTTGTCTTGAAGGAATTAAGTTACTGAGGCTAGAAAAATGATATTGATATTTGACCCTAATCCACCGTATTTGTCTTGGTGCAAAGCAGAAGGCGACAAATATTCGGAGGGAATATGTCCATTTGATATCGGATGGTTCGACAAGGTTGCAGGGGAAATAGGCAGCATAGAAACAATTGAGTCCATAGGTTATGTTTTGCATCATGGCGGAGAAATAATTAAGAACCCCGTAGAGATTATTTCTTCCGGCACAATTAAAAACCTTGAGAAGTGCATTAAATTCTTTCCAGAGTATAACGACATCACCTTTAAAGTTGTTGAGCGTTTTATAAAAAAAGTGCCGGGAATAAAACATATTTTATTTTGCGACACGGCTTTTTTTGTGGACTTACCGCAGGAAATAAGCACTTATGCGGTACCATATGAACTGCAGAAAAGAGGTATAAGGCGATTTGGTAGGCAGGGCCTATGCCATCAATGGGCATGGAGTAAAATTAAAGGACTTTCCGGGCAATCTATCAATAGGGCAATCAGCATTTATTTAGGTAACAATAGCACTATGGCCGCAATAGAAAACGGTAGACCTCGCGAAACGAGCGTTGGTTTTACAAATATAGAAGGTATCATTTCTGCAACGAGCTGCGGTGACATAGACCCTACAATTATCTTTCAGTTGCATGCTACCGGTATGCCGCTCAAGGCTATCAATAGGGTCCTGTCTATAGAAAGTGGTTTTGGCGCCATTTTAGATAAGAAGAGCGAATTTTTGGATATTTTAAAAAGTAAGAAAGGTTCCAAGGAAGTTGCTTTACGCGAAATTTACTGTTATAATATACTGAAATATAGCGGCGCTTTTGTTTCCATACTTGGCGGGGCAGATGCGTTAATATTTATTAACGAAAAAATTAAAGATGCGGTCCCTCTTATTTCAAATATTTCGCGAGAATTAGCTTTTTTGGGGGTAAAATTCAAGGAAAATCCGGGCGCGAATAAAGCAATTTTTGATTTAACAGCAAAAGATTCTCCGGTAAAGATTTATTGTTTAAGATATAATAAGTGGGATATATTGATAAATTTGGCCAAGGAGGCTTAGCATGAAAGAAGAAAAACGATTTCTCGCTGACGTGGGTATGAGGGGATTGCCCTTTCCTATGAGAGTGGTATCAAAAGTTGAAAAGGAAGGTCAACATACTGTCGCCAATATTTCTATTTCTGCACGCATTATGCAGGAGTTCGAAGCTACATGGATTGACAAATTTATTCAGATTGTTCATAACCATCGCGATCGAATAGGCACGAGCACTCTGCGGGTTAATATAAAGGATTATCTTAAAGAATTAAAGGCCTCGATGGTCAAAATCGACTTTGATTATCCATTTTTCATTGAAAAGCGAACTCCGGCATCTAAAGAGAAGTGTTTAGTTAGATACAGATGCACCTATTCCGTCAAGGCTACAGATATAGAAAAGCCAAGAGTCACTTTTAAGATAGAGGTCCCATGTATTACCACGTATCCCGTATCATTTGAAGAAGCGGGAGGCTTATTTGGCCAGTTGAGCATAGCGACTGTAGAAGTAGAATCGCAGCAAGATATTTATCCAGAAGACGTAGTTGAACTTGTGGATAAACATGCCTTGGTGCCCGTATATTCTTTTTTAACCAAAGAAGACCAGATTTTTGTGATAAAAAAAGTACATTCTGAGAACAAGAACAGCGTAATAATGGTCGATGAGATAAAGAACGAACTAGCTCATATGCGTGATATCCAATGGTATGGGATTAGTTGCGCTAACTTCGGCATGCTGCACTCTTACAGCACTTCTATTGAAACAGAAAAGAGTATGTGGATTCCGTTTAGCTCTTATGAGTAAAGCGCGTATCTGCTCTCTGACCTGCCCCTAGAAGTGGACATTTTACATCTATTTACCTGTCAGTTACTTACGCGATTTCCAGCCAAAAATGACCGGACAAAACGGACATTTTTGTGAGGAAATGTCCTCTCTGAATAGCAAAATTTCCTTGTTTACGGCGGAAAATCCGCTATAATAGATACCTGAATATACCGAGAGGTTCCCTTGTGGCTGACTGCACAGGGACCCCAATTTTTTATCCTTCCTTTAAAAGAAACCGTACTAATTATCGAAGACGAAAAGGCGGTCGCTTACCATGAATATCTTTAGGAATAATAAGATCCACAAGCTGCCACCGACGGTCAAGGCTGTCGAAAAACATGGGAATCTCTCCGTTGTCAAGCTTGCAGGAGCTTTTGATTTTAATACGATATCTTCCGTAGAGAACGTTATGAAGGAGCATCGGGATCATCTGGATCAGGATGTAGTACTTGATTTTAAAGAAGTTACCCATATCGACACCTCAACACTGGCCGTATTAATTTATATTATGGATAGATTGAAGCAAAAGCACCGAAAGCTAGGCCTGATAAACTGCAATAAGCTGGTAAGGGATTACATAAAAATAAGCAAATTGGAATCGGTCATTCATGTTTATAAAACACTAAAGGATGCGATTAATGCAAGTGGTTAAGCAGATTAGCGATTTGAGTATTCCTGAACAGATATATCGACTTACTTTTTTGCTGTTTGTGGTATAGTATATAGAAGAGGAAGATATGAAGAGAATATTATTATTCGTAATGCCTATCTTAATTATCGTTGCTGTCGCATTTACGATATCGGCCTTTATGCAAGTCCGCTTTACAGAAGACAGGCTGATGGATGACCTCAAGAGAAAAGCCAAAACTGTAGACGAAAGCGTGGAAGTTTCAGCTAGATATATTCTTGCTAATAATGATTCAAGGGCGGCTAATAGGCTGGTCGAAAGCTTTCAAAAAAGAGAAAGGATGCAGGGATGCGTTCTCTATGATAAAGACGGACAAATTTTAGCTATCACTGAACGGATCTCCGATTGGAAGCAAAAAGACAAGCCTTATATTAAAGATATTCTTAGCACAAAGATGCCGAGAGGGGCCCTGGAACATTTCGGAGATTCTTCCGTCTATAGCTACATCCTTCCGGTTTTGGATGATGAAAATAATGTATTAGGCATGGTGGAGGTCATATATGACACTTCATATGTTTTTACCACATTAACGGCATTATGGAAGAAGTTAAGTATCTCATTAATAGCGCTTTTAGTCTTAATCATGCTGACTATGCTTTTAATCCAAAGACAAATATTTATTCTGCCCGTTCTTAGGCTTACTGAATGGTTTCAACATTTCCAAAGAGGTGACACTGACCTACCGCACCCAATAAAAGAAAAAGGTGAACTTGGTAAATTGGCGAGCGAAGTGGAGCAGGTAGCCTTAAGTTTAAGGGTTGCCAGAAAAATAGTATCAGAGCAGGCAATCGAATGCGTTACGGAAGAAGAATTGTGGACGGAAACAAAACTGAGAAATCTGATCCATGCAAAATTGGGTGAAAATGCATTGGTTGTAGTTTCAAACAGAGAACCGTATATGCACGTTCTTGACGAAGTGACCGGTGTGCCAAGGTGCATACGGCCTGCAAGCGGCGTCGTAACGGCAATAGACCCAATAATGCGCGCCTGCGGCGGGACATGGATAGCTCATGGCAGCGGAAATTCCGATAAAAAATTTGTTAATTCCAAAAACAAACTTGGCGTTCCGCCCGATGATAACCGCTATATACTTAAACGGATCTGGCTGAACAAGGCG
>JAQUMG010000064.1 GCA_028718265.1 Candidatus Omnitrophota bacterium | reverse complement strand
CGGGGATATTCCCGTGATAGGAGAATTGTTTAAATATAAAAATACTGACAGAACGAAAAAAAATCTTGTAATATTTTTAACAGCGACGCTGATAACGGCCGAAGGCGACGCCGCAGAAACGGTCGCAGTTGCCGAGACTGCCGCAGTTGCCGAAACAGCCGCAGTTACTGAAAAGGCTGCGACAAGGTAATTTTTTATGAAAAACATGACAATGGGAAAAATTGTCAGAATAACGATTGCTTTCGGGATCCTGAATCTTTCGATATTGCAATTTACACCTGCACAGGACAGTGAAGGCACGAGTGAGGATATGACGAAATATACAGTCAAGCAATATCTTGAAACTAACCTGCCGCCGCAGGAAGGCAGAAAGCTGATGCTAGATGAAATAACGGGACTCCTTACAATCACCGATACGCCGTCAAATCAGGAGCTTGCCCTTAGACTGATTAAGGAATGGGACGTAGGCCCGAAACAGATCCAGATCGAAGCTAAATTTGTAGAGATTACTTTTACCGACCTTGATGAAATGGGAGTTGACTGGGACTTCTTTAAACCTCACGACCCGTTGATTTATAGTCCGGATAGCGCTTTAGCCGGCACGGGCGCGACAGGCAGTATGCAGGGACTCATGGGGACTGCCAGCACCGCCGCTCAATGGGCTCAGGCAGCTAATGCCGGAGGGTTGGGATTCTTGATAAGTACAAGCATCTATCATGGAACTGAAATGATGGCTTACCTGAAAATGCTTGCGCAGAGAGGAAAAGCGAACCTTATCCATGCCCCAAAAGTAACAACATTATCCGGGCAGATGGCAAATATACAGGTGGTGGAAACTTTTCCATACGCTACTTCCACAGATGTTACGCAGGTAGAGTGGACGACAACCACATTGGGCGTTACGACAACGGCAATTTATCCGGTTGAGACATATGAAGTGGAAGAGGAGATAGTAGGGGTGACGCTCGAAGTCACACCTACGGTAATGGAAGGGAGTAACATAATAACTTTGGATATACACCCTGAAGTTACAAAGCTTAGTCAGCAGGTGCCCCTGACAGGGTCCGCCACCTTTCCTCCTAATCTCGGATGGCCTATTATCGACACAAGAACCGCTCAGACATCGGTTATGATCAGGAGCGGTGAAGCGATACTTATAGGAGGATTGATACAGGACAGCGATATTGATACCGTAAAAAGAAAAGTTCCCATATTGGGCGACCTGCCGCTTGTAGGAGTGTTTTTTAAATACGAATATCAGGACCGAGAAAAGAAAAATCTGGTTATAGTTCTAACAGCTAAACTTATTGATTCGCAAGGGGAGGAAGTGGTCAAATGATTAAAAAATTGTCCCTCTTCGTTATAGTATTTCTTTTTGCGGTCATTGTCTTTTATGCGCCGGCCGCCGAAGCGGCGGGTAATAAAGGTGTAATTCTTTCCACCGTCGATTTAAAAGCGGATTATGAAATATTGGGCATTGTCTCTTACCGAAGCAGCGAAACTATGCCCGACAGGATAGACAGAGCGCTGCGAGAACAGGCCGCAGACATGGGCGCTGACTACGTAATCGGCGTTACTTATTACAGCGGATTCGGCTACCTCTACGGTTCCGGCACTGCCGTAAAACTCATCAAAAAGAATAAGGATAATTAGCCGCCTCTTAAGCCTGCATACCGCAAGATTAATAATGAAACATATAAAGCTCGCCTCAGTTTTTCTCGTACTTTTATTGCCGCTGTCCTTGTCCGCAACGGCCGCGAAGGTGCCGTTTGGTGTGCTCGGCGGATATAAGAATACCATGAATTTTTCGGTCTGGGCTCCTGCCCAGAAAGACGCTGAAATTGTTGCGGCAGGTCTTGAAGCGTATTACAGCCGTTTTTTGAAGGATCTGGATTGCAGCAGCATGCTCAAGAAGAAGCCGCAGGTATATATTTTTAAAAATTACCAAGATTATCTTGACAAACTTACATTGCTCGGCTATAATGTCGCCAATACAGGTGGAATTGCAATTCCGAGATCTGCACGAAAACCCGCCGAGATCTACAGCTTTTTGAGTGATAATCTTTTGGATGAAGTACTTCCCCACGAGATTACGCATCTATTATTTAAAGAGATCACTGCCGGGTTGAAGATAGATGCCCGCGTGCCGCTTTGGCTTAACGAAGGCATAGCATCCTACGAAGAGACATCGAGACAATACCGGATCGAGGTAAAAGAAGCGCTGGAATCACAAACGCTTATACCCGCGTCCGAAATAACCAAATATAACAGTTATCCCGCAGATTTGAATACAAGAAGCCTTTTTTACGCCGAATCCGCCAGCCTGGTAGAGTTTTTATTAGCGGAATACGGCGGAGCAAAATTTACATCCTTTTCAAGGAAAATGGTTTCCGGAGGCAAGGATATTAATGAAGCGCTTTTTTCTACATATCACCCTCAAATGAAAGATGTATCGCAGCTTAATGATGCCTGGCTTAAATTCCTTAAAAAATAGACTAATATAGTGAACCTACGCACAAGCGCTAAAACCGCAATACTGCTCATAGCCATATTCATCGTGGGCTTTCTTTTAAGAGCCGATGTATATAAAAGAAGCTCCATAGGCCCGTTTACTCCGTTTACGAATATAAATGCTTTTCATTACTATTTCGCCGAATTGGTATCTAAGGGCGAGAAGGTACCGGAAGTTTGCTACAAAATACAGTATCCGGAAGGATTTCAGGTATTCCGCAAGGAATCCATGGTTATGGAGTATTTTGTGGGAATCTTGTACCGGATATTCGCCCGCGGTTCTGATTTTAGCGAATTCGTGCGGAATTTTGTCATGATATTCGGCCTTATTCCGCTTTTTATCGTGTATATACTCGCCAGATATGCTACGAAAAACAATGCCGCTGCCATTTTCGCGGCTCTGTTTTACACCGTGACTCCGGCGGCAGTCAACAGGACCATCGGCCTCGGATTTCTTAAGGAGGCATTTGCGCTGCCGTTTATTTTCGGAAATATACTTTTTATGGTATTTGCCGAGGATGAAAAATGCCCACTGCGAAAGGTATATGTTTATAGCGTGCTTTCAGGGGTATGTATGTTTATCTCGCTGGCAGCGTGGCATTTTACCCAATTTTATCTTATGCTTGCGTTTTTGTTCATCGCCTATCGCGCGATTTTTTTCAGCAGGCGAAACACCCTTATTCAGTACGGCGCTCTTATGATATCATCGATAGCCGCCGGAGCGCTGATCCCGTATCTGCGAGAGCTGTCTTTCGTAATATCTTCGCCGATGCTTTTAGGCTTTGCGCTATTGCCTATTTTTTATCTGAAAAGAAATATCAGGAATCACCGCATGCTCGCGCTTATATTTGCCGCGCTAACCGCGATCCTTGTATTCGGGCTTTCATTTCTGTCTAAGCATTTCGGCGTATATTATCATGTTTATTCGCTCGGTATCGACTCACTGCGGTTCCTGGGGTCAAAGCCGTTCAATCCCAGTCTCTTATCTTCGGACAGCCGCATGCTGTGGGACGTGGCGCATAGCTCGCCCCCGTTACGGGAGGCGGTCGAATATTTTGTACCGGCCCTGATTCTCGGCCTGCCGCTTATTTTAATCGTGTCGAGGAAGATGATTAAGGATAAAAA
This sequence comes from Candidatus Omnitrophota bacterium, assembly GCA_028718265.1. Next base: position 5,415 of record JAQUMG010000064.1, on the reverse strand, counting down.
CGGACTGGATGGCGGTATTGATTTACTATTGTATCTTTTTGCGGCTTTCGGTATTTTATATTTATTCGTAAATCGGCTTATGGTTTTTACGATATTCCTTTTGTCTATCTGGACCGGCGGTTTGCTTGTATTAGCCCGGCAGAAATTACAGAAGGCACTTGCGTCAGCGCTCATAATCTGCGTTATTGCATTTGAAATAATAAAGGTCTCGCATGCGAGCGCATACATAGGGGACACCGTTTATATCGTTGATTTGCTCAACTGGATCAAATTAAAAACCGTCCAAAGCGACGTGATCCTTGCGCCGCCGCGTTATTCGCCGGAGATACTGGCGTATACAGGCCGCGCGATCAATCTTCACGCGAAGCTCGAATCGAAAGAGATACGGGACAAGACGATGAAGTGGGCTGAGACATTATTTACGGAAGGCGAAGGACCGTTATTTGACCTGTGCAAAGAATGGGGTGTGACCTATATTGTTTTTCCGCATGGTACGTATATGGCAGGCGGCCGGTCAAGCTGGCGGTACATAACCACACACATGGAAATAAATAAACGCGATATAGGCTTTATCCTCGAGGCGCTTCCGCCGGACAGCCGGGATTTTACGTTTGACCACTACGGCAAAAAATTCAGCGGCAGTATGAGCGCAGGTTTTACGAAACCGGATTTAAAGCATTTTGAACTGCTCTATAACAACGGATATTTTAATGTCTATAAAGTTATTTACTAGAATATGCCGCGTTGCGGTTGTTTTGCCGGCGCTGTTTGCTTTTTCGGCGGGACTTCAAACCCAGGCAGCGGATTTCGAAAAGCTGGAAAAGGGACACTTTGTTATCTATCATAACAATCGGGATCTGGCGAATGACCTTATCTGGAAAGCGGAGTACTATTATAAAAAAATCTTAGGGCATTTCGGTGTGGCGGAATTCCGGCCATGGACAGGTAAAGATAAGTGCGAAATATATCTCTATAAAACTAAGGCCGATTACATGAAGGCGACCGGTGCACCCGAATGGTCCGGCGGACAGGCGCAGTTTAGCCCGCTGAGATTTTCGGCATTCGAGAATTCGCGAAATCTCAAGGCTGCTGTTTTCCCGCACGAGCTTACCCATATGCTTTTCCACCTGTTTATGGACAAAAAAAGAATGCCGCTATGGCTTGAAGAGGGTATGGCGCAATTTGAAGAAGAGGACCAGACCTCGTTATATCGGCAAAAACAATTTATCAAGCAGAATATCAAGGGCGATACCTATATAAAGCTCAGCGAGCTGACCGGCATCCAGGCGGTGCCGGAGGACAACGTGGAACTTTTCTATGCAGAGTCGGCCAGTGTTGTCGCGCACCTAATTACCGATAATATCCGGACATCATACGGTAAATTTTTGACGTATCTCAAAAACGGTGACTCAACCGACACGGCGCTGAAGAAATCATATCAATGGAAGTATAAAAACGGTGTCAATGATCTCGAAATCCGGTGGCTTGAGTTCGTGAAACGAAAATATTAATATGAAACTATTCCTGATCGACGGAAATTCATTCTGCTACAGAGCGTTTTACGCGATAAGAGAGCTTGCGAATTCACACGGCGAGCCGACGAACGCTGTTTACGGTTTCATTTCCATGCTGCGTAAGATGGTTAAGGACGAGAAACCGGATTATCTGGCGATCACTTTTGATCTGAAAGGGCCTACATTCCGTCATAAGAAATATGAAGAGTATAAAATACACAGGAAACCGATGCCCGACGCGTTAATTGCCCAGATGCCCGTAATAAAAGATGTGGTGCGAGCGTACAATATCCCTATTTTTGAAAAGGAGGGGTTCGAAGCCGACGATATAATAGCGACTATAGCGCGAAAATTGGCAGGAAAATCGCTCGATGTTTACATCGTGACGGGTGACAAAGACGCCCTGCAGCTTGTAAATCCTCACATTAAGGTTTATTCCACGCATAAAGAGGGATTGGTATATGACGAGGAGAAGGTCAGGGAGCGTTACGGTGTCGGACCGGATAAGATAGTAGACCTCCTGGCATTGATGGGCGATACTTCGGACAATATAACCGGCGTGCCCGGTTTTGGCGAGAAAACGGCAGTTTCGCTGATACAGGAGTTTGACACGCTGGATGAGATTTTAAATAAACCGGAGCGGATCAAGTCTGAAGCCAGGCGGCGGTTAATAATGGAAAATGCCGATAAGGCGCGCCTGAGCAGAGAGCTTGCGCTGCTGGATGATAAAGTGCCGCTCGATATAGACCTTGAGGCCATGAAGATCAAAGAGCCGGATACGGAAAAACTCGTAGTGTTGTTCAAGCGTCTTGAATTTAAAAGTCTGATTCAGGAATACGCGCCGCAGACGTCGCTTGATTCAAAATATTATTTGATAAAGGATAAAAACACCTTTGATGAGCTGTTGAAGAAATTGCGGAAGACAGACCTTTTTGTGCTGGATTTTGAAACCACCGGAACAGATCCGATGATCGCCCGTCCTATCGGCATATCTTTTTCCTTTAAAAAAGGCGAGGCCTATTATGTTGCATTCAGACGGGAAATTGCTACGCTGGCAGGGATCGGATCGGACAGCGACATAGAAAGAAGCTGGGCGCTTGAAAGCCTGAGGCCGCTGTTAGAAGACGCCGGGATAAGGAAATCAGGGCAGAATATAAAATATGAGTACGTGATATTGCGCAATCAGGGGATAAAGCTCGCGGGCATATATTTCGATACGATGGTCGCCTCGTATTTACTGAATCCGTCGAAGCTGAATCACAATCTCGAAGACATAGCGATGGAATGCCTGAGCTATAAAATGATCCCGATAACCGATCTTATAGGCAAAGGCAAGAGCGCCGTTACCCTTGAAGAAGTTGATGTCGACCGCGTATCCAGATATTCGTGCGAAGATGCGGACGTGACTCTGAGAGCAATGATGATATTCGAAAAGAAGCTGAAAGAAAAAGGGCTCGATAAGCTGTTTAACGAAGTCGAGATGCCCCTGGTAGAGGTTCTGGCAGAGATGGAGCTTGCCGGCATTGCTATTGACACAAAGTTTCTGGCGGATATGTCGGTGAGGATGGAAAAAGAGCTGAGTGCCCTGACGCGGGATATATATTCTATCGCAGGCTGTGAGTTCAACATAAATTCACCGCAGCAACTTTCGAATATCCTCTTCGAAAAAATGAAGCTGCCGGTAATAAAAAGAACAAAGACAGGCATATCTACGGACGAATCGGTCCTGAAGAAATTAGCACCCGGCAATCCGCTCATAGGGCTTATTCTGGAATACAGGAGCCTCTCTAAACTTAAATCTACATATATAGATTCGCTTCCGGAGCTTATAAATAAAAAAACGCAGAAGATCCACACGTCATTCAATCAGACCGTTACGGCGACGGGAAGGCTTTCGAGCAGCGACCCTAACCTGCAGAATATTCCGATCAAGACGGATATCGGTAGAGAGATTCGCAGGGCGTTTGTGCCGCTGGATAAAAAGGATACGCTTATTTCTGCCGACTACTCGCAGATCGAGCTGCGTATTTTAGCACACTTATCCGGCGACGAAAACCTCATAACTGCTTTCAGGAAAGGCCATGATATACATACATATACTGCGTCTCTGGTCTTCGGCGTAAAAGAGAAGGACGTCACGAAGAAAATGCGGTCGCAGGCGAAGACCGTCAATTTCGGCATAGTCTACGGCATGAGCCCGTACGGATTATCGCGCGACCTGGAAATAGATGTCGCCGATGCGGAAAAATTTATTCAGAATTATTTTGAGCGTTATCAGGGCGTAAGGAAATACCTTGACGGGACGATCGAAACGGCGCGGGAACAGGGATATGTTACTACGATACTCAACCGGCGGCGGTATGTGCCTGAGATAAACAGCCCGAATATAAATATACGCCAGTTTGCCGAAAGGGTCGCAATAAATACGCCCATACAGGGCTCCGCCGCCGATCTTATAAAAGTCGCGATGCTTAACATCTCGCGCGTGTTTGAAAAGAACGGCCTTAAGAGCAAGATGATACTTCAGGTCCACGACGAACTTGTTTTTGAGGTAAAGAAAGACGAGGCCGTAGAACTGAAAAAAATCGTGAAAGCAGAAATGGAAAGCGTTTTTAAATTGCAAGTTCCCATTCTCGTCAGCATTGGCGAAGGGCCTAATTGGCTTGAAACGGAGAAATGATCGCATGAATAAAAAAGCCGCAAGGCCGATCATAATCGGCATAACAGGCAGTTTCGGCACAGGGAAAAGTACGATCGCGGCAATGTTTAAAAAGCTCGGCGCGAGAGTATTCGATGCCGACAAAATTGCGCACAGATTGATCCGGAAGGATATGCAGGTATACGGAAAAATTCTGAAGGAATTCGGCAGAGGGGTACTTGCCAAGTCAGGTGCTATTGACAGGACTAAGCTTGCGGCTGTAGTGTTTTGCGACAGGAAACCGTTGGACAAATTGTGCGGTATAATCCACCCCGCAGTTATAAACGATATTAAAAAGGCCATAGAGGCTGTCGCAAAGAAAGGGCGTACCCCGGCCATTGTCATAGATGCGCCGCTGTTAATAGAGGCCGATATGCACAAGATGGTGGATGTGCTGATAGTAGTAGCGACCGGTCCGGAGATTCAGATAGAGAGAGCACGAAAAAATACGGGTCTGAGTGTCACCGGAATAAGACAGCGCATAAAAAATCAATTACCGCTAAAGGAGAAAGTTCGTATGGCGGATTATGTAATAGATAACGAAGGCAGCAGGAAAGATGTTAAAAAGATAGTCAAAAAAATATGGGAGGAGATTAAAAGTGGAAGAAAATACTAAAACAAAGAAAGCCGCGGAAAAATCCGCGGAAAAAACACCCGAGCGCGCCGGCCATGAAGGCGAAATAAAGATAGAAAAGCTCAAAGAGATGAAGATATCGGAATTGAGCAAGATCGCGAAACAGTTCAGCGTAAACGGCGTCAGTGCGCTTAAAAAGCAGGACCTCATATTCAAGATCCTGCAGGCTCAGGCAGAGAAGAACGGTTTGCTCTTCGGCGAAGGCGTGCTTGAAGTCCTTCAGGACGGTTTTGGTTTCCTGAGGAGCCCGAATTACAATTATCTGCCTTGTCCCGACGATATTTATGTATCGCCTTCACAGATACGCAAATTCGATCTCAGTACGGGCGATACGGTAAGCGGCCAGATCAGGCCGCCGAAAGAAGGGGAAAGATATTTCGCGCTTCTTAAAGTAGAGGCGGTGAACTATGAGAATCCGGATAAGTCAAAGGAGAGGGTATTGTTTGATAATCTTACGCCTCTTTATCCTAATGAGCGCTTCATCCTGGAGAATGAATCCGAAGATATTTCTATGCGCGTTATGGATATGCTGACCCCGGTGGGCAAAGGGCAGCGCGGCATGATAGTGG
>JAQUMG010000063.1 GCA_028718265.1 Candidatus Omnitrophota bacterium | reverse complement strand
CGCCCGATACTTATCCCGATTCAATGGATTTTATTCCGGGAGGGAAGCTGATATTTAAAAAATACATATCGCTGGCCATTCCGCTGTCTTTGACGGCGCTATTGCTGTTCAGGCGGACATTCTGGGGATTATTGTTCAGCAGTTCGATCGTAGGTTCGTTGCTTCTTATGAGGTTCAATATCTTATCCATCCTTTTGATCATATTTACTTATTCTGAGATCATGTATACGCCGGGGAGGTTTTTCCTTTATTTCGCGTATATCCTTTTTGGTCTGTTCATTTATGCCGTATTATTCGGGTCGGATAAAATATTCTCTTTTATAAGAGACCGGTCAAAGTCTCGTATATGGTTTTTTGCCTACCCGGTCATGGTTTGCCTGTTTTCAATCGGCATTTTATCAAGTTTCCTCGACTTGGCACAAGAAACGATATATCTGCACGGCACCGTCTTGCTGGCATCGATGGGATTTGTCGTTTTATTTTTCATGTCGCTGAAGCCGGTTTCAGAAAAGCTGTTAAAGTTCGGGGATCGTCTTTTAAACCAAAAGTTACGATATCCCGTTTTTGGGTTAGTTTGTATTTTTCTGATCCTGTTCCCGATATATAAATGCGGGGGGACTGAAAATCTGAAAGTGTTTTATGGCTACGGTTATAACAGCTACGGCGCTACGGATATTTTTGAGGCGTATAAACTGAGGGCGTCGGAACCCGATATCTCGGATTTTAGAGATTATTGCAAAAGAACGGATATATTCAATCTTCCTTTCGATGTGGTCGAATTCATAAGGAAAAATGTCCCGGCGGGTAATATTTTCGCGTACGACAGGGACAGCGAAAAAAGGAGTTTTCTTTCCCCCAAGGAAATAACCATACCGAGTTTTTCAAATCAATATATAGCGGTTACTCCAGCCGAACACAGTGTCTTTGTAGTAGATGACGAATATTTGAAGACATTTAAGAATGGCCGCCAAATAATCTTTAATTACGGAGAGACCGACAGCGAGAAATTGGAGCTTATCTACAGGTTTAAGTTTACGTATATCCTCTTAGACCCGCCGTTTTATAACCTGGGAAAGACCTTCGACAAATATAACTGTTTTGAAAAAATATTCGATAACGGGAATTATTTAATCTATAAAATCGACAGGAAGTCGTTAAACGGGATGACCGCTAAAAAATAAATGCCTGAGTCCGGAAAAAAAATTAAAGTACTCCATGTCATGGAGTCGCTCATCGGAGGCGGTGGGGAAGAATGGATAAAAAATATTTGCACCTTATGTGACAAACACGGCTTCAGTTTTAAAGTATATTCCTGCGGTTTTATTTATGACAGCAGTTTATTTAATTACACGGATGAATTCAAAAGGAACGGCATAGAAGTCATATCCAGGAAAATAAACCTGACCGGGCAAAAAAATAAGACGAGAGTTTTTAAAGATATTACAAACAGGTCCGGGTCCCTGAAACAGATACGAAGGTTTTTTATAACCTTTTTACTTTGTTTGATCGCCTTCTGGGACCTTCTGTTCGTTTTACGGCGCGAGAGATTTGACATAATCCATGTCCACATGTACAGATTGTTTATTCCCGCCGGGCTTATCGGCAGGTTGTACGGGAAAGCCGTCGTTCATACGGTTCCCGGGCTGAAATCACAGTTGGATTCATATCAACCTCTGAATTTTTGGATATACAGGCATTTCAATTATCTGGCCGATATTTTCGTTACGGGGGTGCCCAGGGAAGAATTGATCAATCACGCAAATGTGCCTGAAAGTAAAGTCAGGCACATAAAAGGCGGGGTAGATCTCACTAAGATATCCGTCGTTAAACGCGAAGATAACCCCGTAATTTCCGAATTTAACCTGGGGACCTCTTTCCCGGTCTTACTGTCAGTAGGAAGGATGGACCCGGAAAAAGGCCACGCCTATTCGATAAGAGCCGTCAAGAGTTTAATACCGCGTTTCCCGGATTTGAAACTGATCATCCTGGGCGATGGTCCGGATATGGAAAAGATGAGATCACTGGTTTCCGAGTTGGGTTTAGGCGGCTGCGTTATCTTGCCGGGTTTCAGAAAGGATATAGTGAATTTCCATTCACTATCCGACGCCTATTTGCGGACCTCTATTTTCGAGGGCGCAAACATGGCCAGCCTCTGGGCTATGGCGTACGGTAAGGCTATCGTGGCATTCGATACAAAATCCGGTAATGAAATTTTGTCCGATGGCGAAAACGGCATACTGGTCCCCTTAAAAGATGCCGGCAAATTAGCTGAAGCGATAGGGACGCTGTGCGATGATGAAGAACTGAGGGAAAGAATAGGGAGGAATGCCAGGAAGCTCATCTGTGATAAATTTGATATAATGGATACCATCCGTACCTACGAGGATATCTACAGAAGTTCGCTAGACGAGGCATCTCTTGGATAAGACGGGGAAGACAAAAAAAAGCTACGGCTTCCTATGGACGAGGGAAGTCGCCTTAAGGCCGGCAGAGAGATGGCATTTTAATAATATGCAGGAAGCCATAGGCGAGCCGATAGTGAGGGGGGATATCGGCATAGACGTGGGCTCGGGATGCGGTTTTGATAGTTACATTATGGCGAAGAACAACCCTTCAGTCCGGATAGTCAGCATCGATATTTCAGATGGGGTGTACACGGCAAAAAAACTTTCTTCGGGGCTCAATAACATGAGCATAATCAAGACTTCTATTTTAGATATTCCGATAAAAGATAACATTTTTGATTTTGCGTATTCCTTCGGAGTATTGCACCATACGGCAGATCCAAGAAGATCCCTTGGTGAAATAGCAAGAATTTTAAAAAAAGACAGCCCCGTTTTCTTATATTTATATGAAGCTCATTCGGATAATATCATCAAATACATCGGGATCAAGATCGTGAGTTTAATGAGGCTGGTCACAGTCAGACTTTCGCCCCGGGCCTTATACCGGTTATGCTGGTTTTTTTCGCCTTTTGTTTATACGATGTTTTCACTTCCGGCCAAAGTATTAAAAAGGTTTAAATTTACGCAAAATTTTGCGGGAACGATCCCTTTTAATTTCGGGAAAGGCATTTTTTCATTAAGGGGGGACCTCTACGACAGGTTTAGCGCACCTATCGAATACAGGTTTACAAAAGAGAGCGTTATCGATTTTCTTAGAGAAGGCGGTTTTTCAAAAATTAAAATCACAAGATTGAAAGATACGGCGGGGTGGGTAGCTTGGGGATATAAGGTATAGTCATGAAAATTCTTTTAGTCCAGCCGCCTGTTACAATACCAAATACGGAAACCAGGAGGTGCCATCCGCCCTTGGGGGTAGCATATTTAGCAGCAGTGCTTAAAGATGATTTCGAAACTAAAGCGCTTGATTGTATTGCTGAAGGGTTTCAGTGCGAAAAAGCTTTAGATGGCTCATATATAAGGCACGGGCTGTCTGACGACGATATTAAGCGGCATATCAGTGAATTTTCGCCAGACGTCATCGGAGTTTCTTGCCTTTTTAGTTCTCAAAAGAAAAACGCTTATCATATATGCGCAATAGGTAAAGAACTTAATAAAAACATTATTACCATTTTAGGAGGAGCTCACCCATCTACAGAGCCCGAGGATGCCCTAGGTAATAAGGAAGTCGATTTTGTTGTGACGGGAGAGGCTGAGTTGGCATTAAAAGAGCTGCTTTTGGCATTGAGGGATAAAACTTTATTTAAAGATGTGCCTGGCATTGGTTTTAAGCTCGACGGGAAAATGACAATCAATCCCAGGCGGCAGTTTATACAGGAATTGGACGAGCTGCCTTTTCCATATTGGGATATTTTCCCTTTAGATAAATATGCACAGATCAATAATCCGCATGGAATGCCGGCCAAGCTAATTCCGTTTTTTCCGGTTATCACTTCACGAGGCTGTCCATTCGAATGTGTTTTTTGCTCCATACATAATCTTTGGGGGAGGGTTTACCGCCAGAGATCCCCTGAAAATATCATAGAAGAGCTAAAATATCTCTCGGGGAAATTTGGAGCCAAGGAAATTCTTTTTGAAGATGACAATCTTACCCTGAACAGGGAAAGGGCCGGTAAGATATTCAAAGCAATCATTGACGGCAGGTTAGATATCGCTTGGAGCACTCCCAATGGAGTAGCGGTGCAGACCTTAGATACCGACCTCCTGATTTTAATGAAAAAGAGCGGTTGTTACGCGATCAGCATAGGAATAGAATCGGGAGACGAATATGTCCTGCACTCAATAGTTAAAAAACCAATTGAACTTTCAAAAATAAAGGCAATAATTAAGCAAGCGGCAATATTAGGGCTAGAAACTACAGGATTTTTTGTTGTTGGTTTTCCGGGGGAGACCAGGCAGCAGGTTAAAAATACTTTCATTTTTGCAAGAAGCCTAGGAATGGATAATGTTAATTTTTTCTTTGCAACCCCCCTGCCTGGTACGCGATTATTGCAGTTATGCAGAGAGAATAACTTGGTCCCCGAAGTAATTAATTATGAACTCCTAGAGTCTAGCAAGCCATTTTATGGGACTGGGCCGTTAAGCAAGGCAGAGCTTGAATTGATGGTAAGAAAAGAAAGGCTGAGGATTTATTTTATCAATTTGTTATTTCATCCGAAAAAGACGTTTAGTAAGATATTCCATAAGTTAACCTATGACCCTAAATATTTTTTAAGATTCTTGTCTAAATTATTTAGAAGCAAAATTAAGGAATAATTATGGTATATATAAATAAGGTGCACTTAGGCTCGTTTTAAGCATATTATTGCCTATTGTCAGCGATAGGTTAACACCGGGAAAGAGGAGATGTAAAAAATAAATGATCAAAGGTAAAAATATTATTTGCATATCCAGCATTGACTGGGATTTTATCTGGCAGCAGCACCAGACTATAATGTCTACTTTTGCCAGGAACGGAAACAGAGTTTTATTTATAGAAAATACGGGAGTAAGGTCTCCGCGAATATCCGATATGCCGCGGTTAAAAAGGAGGATTATTAATTGGCTTAAAAGCATAAAGGGTTTTAGGGAGGAATCCGAAAACCTCTATATATTTTCTCCGCTTATAGTTCCTTTCCCCTATTCCAGGATTGCAAGATGCGTCAACAGGTTCTTCATGCTTAACGCGCTTAAGAGATGGCTTAGAATAATGGAATTCAATAACCCGATCATATGGACTTTTTTACCTACGCCGCTAGTCTTGGATATTGTAGATAAGATACCGCATGAAGCCCTTATTTATTACTGCACGGATAATTTTGCCGCTACTTCAAAAGGGGCGGCAAAGATCGTAAAATATGAAAAGAAGGTCCTCGGGCTATCCGACGGAGTTTTTGTAATGGCAAGAAATATGGTCGATTACTGCAGAAGTTTCAACAAAAATGTTACCTGCATCCCTATGGGGGTTGACGCGGATGTTTTTATAAAAGCAAAATCGGGTAATATTTTGCCCGAAAAACTTGAGGGCTTAAAAGGCAAAATTATTGGATATATAGGAGGCATAAGGCATTCGATAGACCAGGAATTAGTGGAATATTTGGCAAAGAAATTTAAGGATTATATTTTTATGTTTGTAGGGCCCGTGCAGACCGATATAACGCGAATTGAAAAGATCGATAATGTAATTTTTGTGGGCCAGAAGAAGCATAATGAACTCCCGGCATATGTAAAGAATTTTTCAGTTTGCATCATCCCGTACAGAAGGGATGATTATACGGATAATGTTTCACTTGCTAAATTAAACGAATATTTGATCATGGGAAAACCGGTAGTAACGTCGTTTCTCAAAGAGACGGATAATTTTAACGTCGAAAACGGTAATATTTTATACACGGCTAAAAATCATGAAGAGTTCGCTTCTCTTATTGAAAAAGCCATAAAAGAAGATAGCGATATTTTGAGGGCAAAAAGAGAAGAAGTCGCGCTAAAGAACAGCTGGGAAAGAAAAATAGAGGAAATGTCTTCGATAATGGAAGATATTATTAAAAAGAAAGAAAAGTCTGCAATAAATTGGCAGGCAGAACTTATCAAATTATATAGAAACATACGGTTGAAAACCATGCGCATCGCCCTAGTATTATTGTTTGCGTGGATTGTTATCTTTTATACGCCTCTTATGTGGTTTTTGGCCGAACCTCTTAAGATCTCCGAGCCTCCTCGCAAGGCGGACGCTATAGTGGTCTTTGCCGGAGGGGTCGGCGAATCAGGGCAGGCCGGCCAGGGTTATTTGGAAAGAGTTGAATACGCGGCTGAACTCTATAGGTCAAAATTTGCGGGAAACATCATTTTTTCATCAGGATATATGTATGTTTTCAAAGAGCCGCTCGTGATGAAAGCTGTCGCGGTTTCTTTGGGAGTCCCGCCTGAGGCCATCATCTTGGAAGACAGGGCAAGAAACACGTATGAAAATGTGGAATTTTCTGAAAAGATCTTGAAAGAAAAGGGATGGAAGGAGATCCTGGTGGTCAGCTCCCCCTACCACATGCGGCGCGTTTCCCTGGTATTTAAAAAGATAGGTAAAGGAACAAAAGTATTATGCACCCCTATACCACAAAGCTCGTTTTACAGCCATAAAACAGGTAATTTTTATGCCGAAGGAAATTGGAGGCAGATCGATTTCAGGCAAATCGAAGGCATATTACGCGAATATTCGGCGATAGTCTATTACTGGTGGAAGGGGTACATTTAACCAAAAGGAGAGGAAAATGAAGTTTATAGATGATAAGGGGAGGATATTCGGCAAAGTCAACCTTATCGATTTTTTGGTGATCTTGTTTTTGCTGGGCCTCACTCCGCTTTTTTATTTAGGGAACAAGGCGTTAACGCAGAAATGGGACGTTAAGGATACAAAAAAAATCCTGGTAAAAATCAAATGCGCCAGCGTCATGCCCGAATTGGCGAATGTTTTTCGCGAAGGGGAGATAGTGAGGGATAGCGAGGGCAATGCAATAGGGGTCTTAAAGAAGATCATAAGTAATGTGCCTTCGGAGATTATCACTATAAACCAGTTCAACCTGAGGAACAACGACTATTTCTTGGTCCCAAATCCGAGTGGCAAGGACGTCGTGTGCTTATTTGAGATGAACTGCACTGAATCGAAAGGGGTTTTTTACTTTAACAATCAGCCCGTGAAGATAGGGTCTAATGTCGCGGTGAACACGGATATTTATAACATACAAGGCGTGGTAATCGATTTTGACCGCAGCAGTTTAGCGGCGAAAAAGGAAAAATAGATGAACCCAAAAATGCTCGAAGAGAGCAAGATTGCGATGTGCTTGATCGGGTTTTATGAGAAATCGAAATCAATCGTCGGGAATTTAATAAGAAACAGCAAAACAGCAAATATATCATCAGGGATCAAGCAAGGTTTTTTCAGTAAACCGGTCAGATCGGCGTCTATTTTTTTATTTACGGCGGTCACGGTGAATATTGTTTTGAATCTGATGCTTCGCAAGCAAATGGACCCCTTTGACCTGACAATAAAAGGCGCTGTCTTGCTTGTAAGCCTGGGAGGGTTTTTCTGCGAAGCCGGCTGGCATGATATCAAAAAGAACAGTTTTATCCTAAGCAAGATCTTTAAATGACCCGGAAGAGACCGAAGGTCCTCAGGATCATCGCGCGGTTGAATGTCGGCGGGCCGGCCATTCACACCATCCTATTGACGCAAGCTTTAAATAACGACCGGTTTGAATCTATCCTGGCGACGGGCAGGGTCGGCGCCGGCGAAAAGGAGATGGACTACTTGGCCCGGGCTAAAGGCGTCGCGCCGCTTATCATCCCGGAATTGGAACGCAGCATAAACCCGGTTAAGGACCTTTTGGCATTATTGAAGATATGCTCGATCATAAGGCGGGAGAAGCCGGATATCGTGCATACCCACACGGCAAAGGCAGGCGCGCTTGGAAGGGCCGCGGCTATCATGGCGGGCGTCCCGGTCAGGATACATACATTCCACGGGAATATATTCGAGGGCTACTTTAACGGCTTTTCCGCTTGGGCCTTCCTTTCCATCGAGAGGTTTTTGGCGTTCTTTTCCAGGTATATAGTGGTGGTCAGCGAGACGCAGAAAGAAGAGATAGTAAAAAAATACAAGATAGCCGGGCCCGAAAAGGTGAAAGTCGTGCCTTTGGGGTTGGAATTGGGCGTGTTTTCTTCCGTCGGGCAGAGGAAAGGGAAGCTCAGGGCCGAGCTGGGTGTCGGCAGCGATTGCGTCCTGATAGGGATAATAGGAAGGCTCGTCCCGGTGAAGAACCACAGGATGTTCCTGGACGCCTGTAAAAAATTATTCGATATGGCCCCCGGCCGCGATATTAAGTGCGTCGTCATCGGCGACGGGGAAGAGAAGGGCCGGATCCGGGAATATGCGGAAGGATCGGGTATCGGGGACAGGATCGCCTTCATCGGATGGAAAGAGGATATGGCCGATGTGTATGCGGACCTGGATATCGTCGCGCTGACGTCGCTTAACGAAGGGACGCCAGTAGCCTTGATAGAGGCGCTTGCTTCGGGCAAACCTGTCGTATCTACCGATGTTGGCGGCGTAAGGGACGTGGTGGAAGACGGGATAAACGGCCGGTTGGCCGCTTCGGGAGACGTCCAGGGTTTTGCCAGGCATCTCTTTGAGCTGGCGCAAGACCCGGCAAAGAGGGATGAATTCGGCAAAAACGGCCGCCGGAAGGTCCTGCAGAAGTATTCCAAGGAGCGCCTCGTTAAGGACATAGAGGCGCTTTACGAAGAGGCGCTTCGCGGGCCGGATTGAGCGTATTGCAAAATCGCATCAGATAACTTATAATAGAGCCCTATAAAAGGAGAATATCATTGCATTACCTGATCACCGGAGGGGCGGGTTTTATCGGTTCCCATCTCTCGGATAAACTGGTCGGCGACGGCCATAAAGTCACAGTCCTCGATGACCTGTCTACCGGGAAGATAGAGAACGTAAAACATCTTGAAGGCAACTCCAGCTTCGAGCTGGTAGTCGGGACGATACTCAATGAGTCGCTGGTGGACAAGCTCGCCGAGCGCTGCGACGCCATATTCCACCTGGCGGCCGCGGTCGGGGTAGAGCTTATCGTGAACCACCCC
>JAQUMG010000062.1 GCA_028718265.1 Candidatus Omnitrophota bacterium | reverse complement strand
CTCGTAGCTCTTGCGTGACAAGGGGAACAGAATCATATTAACTAAAATCGACAGTAGAATTATGGCAATGCCCCAATTTTTGAATATCTTATGAAACAGCTTTAACCCCGCCAAAAGAATGTCGCTGACCCCGCCCAAAAATCCGTAATTGGCCGCACCGACAAGTCCGTACTGCCCCATTGTATTTTTGTCTGTCGGCCCGGCGTAAAGCTCGAACTTCTGCGACACCATCGCACGCGGCAGAATTGCGAAGTCTATGACCTTTATCGCCGACGATACATTTTCATCGGCGAGCCGCTTCACCAGCAATCCTTCCGTCGGGAGATCGGTTTTTGCGATAACAGAAAAATATCTGTTTTGAAGGCCTGCGTAGCTTACGTTTCCTTTAATAAAAAGACCGTCGCGCTTACCTCCGCCGTTTCTTTTGACTTTTCCGCCTATTTCGGCAACTGCCTGGATATATCTTTTATCGATCGGGCTATCAACGCCTATATGCGAACCGGTATTTATAAAATAGCCTGCCATAAGTTGCCGATCGGTGACATTCTTAATATATACTTCTAAATCTATTATGTACGATGAGTTATGAAAAATATACTTCTTGATTACTTCTATCTTGCCGCCTATATTGGCCGTAAAGATTACTTCGCCTTCTTTTTGCTCGCAACTAAAATTAGCGCCGCTGATTCGATACGCGCCCAAACTATCCATATTAAAAATGCCGTCCTGCGGATCAGTAATATTAATAAGACTGAATCCGTTAGTAGCCATAGAAGTTACGTGTTCTTTCAGCTGGATACTCTTTATGCAACCACCTATACTACTTAATGTTACAGCATATTTATTGGTATCTATATTTATTATTTTTTCCGGCAGGTTGCTTATCTCAGTTTCGCTTGCGGCGGGCTCTGCTATTTTGCCGACACTCTCCCCCGCCGGCAATTGAGGTAACGTTTCGTTAATAGCGGTTGTAGTGTTGGCATTAGTGCCGACGGGAGCCGGGTAGTACTTGGTTATATAAAATTGATATCCCATTATTATCACTGCCGACAGAACTACTGCCAGAATTGTCTTCTTTTCCATTTAAAACTCCGTTTTATGTAAGTGGATCGTAGCCGCCTCGCGAAAAAGGATGGCATCTTAAAAGCCGCATAGCCCCTTTAAAACACCCGCGGAAAACACCATATTTTTCGATGGCCTCTTTTGTATATGCAGAGCACGTGGGGTGGTAACGACATGATTGTATCTTAAGTATTGACAAGTATTTACGGTAAAAATCTACGCATTTAAGGGCTATATTTTTTATCATAATATCTTTGCTTTTTTCATCAGCGCTAACAGGTTCTCTCTTGCGCCATTATAATCAAAATTATCCGGCAAAGGTCTTTTGACATAAAAAACGATGTCATACCGGCCGTCTTTGATTTTATTCTTATTGGTCCTGAATAACTCCCTTATCAGCCTCTTCAGCCGGTTTCTTCTCGTCGCCAACCGCACTGCGGAGCGACTTATCGATAACCCAAGCCTATTATTTCCTGTATCGTTTTTCAGTACGGTTATTCCGAATGTCTTATCTCTGAAAGAGGCGCCTTTTTCGCGCACCCGTCGGAATTCGAAGCTGTTTCTGAGCCTGCTCGTTTTTTTAAATGATTGCTTGCTCATACCGACAATACTTTTCTGCCCTTTCTTCTCCTTCTTTGAAGCACTTCGCGGCCGGCGCGCGTGGACATCCGTTTTCTGAAACCGTGTTTCCGCTTCCTTTTAATATTCGATTTTCTTCTCAGTGTTTTTTTCATGGCTCTCTGCCTCCCCGTATCTTCTGTGCTGAACCCGACGATAACATAACGTCTTGCGGCTCTTATTTTTTGAAAATTGTGTTTCATTATACCATACGCTGCTCATTAGTCAAGCAAATTTGTGCTTTCCTCATTTTTTCTCTTGCAAAAAAAATATCTCTTTGCTATAATAGGCGCACTTGTTTACGGCCGATGTTACATCGTCCCATATAAGATACAGCTCGCCATCTTTGGCCCCTTTACTAAAATTGGCCGTGGAATGCTGGCTCTATACAGTAACAGCGGGCATGTGGATAAGATGTTAATAACCTTTGGATAAAAGCAAAAAATATGCGCTTACCCTTTTGTTTACAAGGGTTACGTAAATGTAAACATTGTGGATAAGTAGAAAAGCTATAGTATAAACAATGACTAAAGATTTTGAAGCTACATGGAAGCAAGCGTTAACATTATTAAAAGATAATGTTAACAACCAGACTTATCAGACATGGATCGAGCCTATATCGTTCGTGGAGGCCAACGAGAAATCCGTGGTCCTGGGTGTCCCCAACAAATTTTTCAAAAATTGGGTAGAAGAACATTATCTTGGCCCGATTACTTCTACCCTGGAAAAGGTTTCAAACAAAAAGTTTGCCCTGGAGTTTATAATTGTATCTGAAGCGGCGCTGAAGCCGGCCGCGGGCAGGGGAGAAGAAGCCGCGAAAGATAAGCCGGCAGCCGGGCAGGCCCAGGAAAAAGCCGCTGAAGAGAAAAAACAGGGATTTTCTTTCTTTTTCAAGAAGAACCTGCCGACAGAAGAGTCGAGACTCAACCCCAAATATACTTTTGATAGTTTTGTGGTGGGCCCGAGCAACCGATTCGCTCACGCAGCAGCTCTGGCTGTCAGCGAATCACCGGCTAAGGCCTACAATCCTCTTTTCATATACGGAAAAGTCGGCCTCGGCAAGACACATCTCATGCAAGCTATAGGGCATTATATACTTCAGAAGAAACCCAGCTTAAAATTCATATACATCTCCAGTGAAAAGTTTACCAACCAGCTCATCAGCGCTATCCAGAACAGGACAACTCTGAAATTCAGGGAGATGTACCGGAATGTCGACCTTCTCCTGATCGACGACATTCATTTTATCGCCGGCAAGGAGTCGACGCAGGAAGAATTCTTTCACACCTTCAATGCGCTTTACGACGCCCACAAACAAATCGTAGTATCGAGCGACCGTTCTCCGAAAGACATACCGTCTCTGGAGGAAAGACTGGTCTCAAGATTTGAGTGGGGGCTGGTCACCGACATCCAGCCGCCTGATATTGAGACGCGCATAGCTATATTAAGAAATAAAGCGGAGCGGGAGACAATAAGCATACCGGATGATGTCACTTATTTCATAGCCGAATCCGTGCGCTCCAACATAAGAGAGCTGGAAGGCGCTCTTATAAGAGTCGTGGCGTACGCAAAGCTTGTCGGAAAAGAAATAAACCTGGATCTGGTGAAAGAAGTTCTTAAAGATGTTTTGATAGAGCAGAATAAAAAGATAACTATAGACTCCATCCAGCAGAAAGTTGCTCAATATTTTGATATAAGATTAGCCGATATGCGCAGTAAGAAAAGGAATAAGGCCATTGCCTATCCGCGGCAAATCGCGATGTATTTGTCGAGAGATCTGACCGATTTTTCGCTGCCTGAGATAGGCGAACAATTTGGCGGGAGAGACCACAGTACGGTTATGCACGCGTGCGAGAAGGTATATAAAGATATGGAATCCAAAAACGGCGTACGCGAAATGGTCAATAAAATCAGCGGTAATATAACAGGTTCAAGTTAAAGGGGTTTTGCCCGTTTGGGGCTGTGGATAAGGTGTTGATACATCTGATAATTGGGTTGTTTTGAGTTGCATTTGGTGAACTTTGCGGTTGTCGGCGGTTTTTTGGCTTTTACCGACACAGGTTATGCTTTCGTTAACTCGTTATATAGTATCGCTATATTATAGATATCCACTTATACACAGACACTACTACGACTACTATTTTTTAAAATATAAATTGTTAAATAATAATAGGTGTGCTATTATATACAATTCTTGGAGGGAAGAATGAAGATAGATGTGAGTAAAACTGCTTTACTGAAAAGTATAACAAGTGTTCAGAATGCAATATCACTAAGAAGTGCACTACCCATATTATCAAATATATTATTGGAAACCACTAAAGACGGTTTAAATGTAGTGGGAACCGATCTTGATATAGGAATAATATCTATGGTACCGGTCAACATTACAACACCGGGCTCAATCACAGTGCCGGCTAAGAGATTCGTGGATATTATTAAGGAATTACCGGACGCGAACATATCAATATCCATAAAGAAAAATAATATGGTACATATAACGTGCGAAAACGCGCAATTTAAAATCATGGGGATACCAAAAGATGAGTTTCCGAAATTGCCGGAGTTTAAAGATAAGGACACTATAAAACTGAGCCAGTCATTATTTAAGAGCATGTTAAATATGACAGCTTTCGCCATGAGCAGGGATGAGACCCGTTATATCCTTAACGGCGTTTACATGGTCATAAAAAAGAACTTTCTCAGAATGGTCGCGACGGACGGAAGGCGTCTCGCTCTGATTGAGAGAGAGATAGAACTGGAAAAGAGCATCGAGAAGAATTTAATAATTCCGGCAAAAGCGATTCAGGAATTAATCAGGAATCTAAAAGATGAAGGGGATATTCGGATAGCGTTCGGGGGAAATCAGGTGATGTTTGATCTTGGGGACCCGGTTATAATATCGCGCCTCATAGAAGGGGAATTTCCGAACTATGAACAAGTTATACCCAAAGAAGCCAAGGATAAGGTGGTGGTGGACCGGGCAGGACTGCTTCTCGCCACAAAAAGGGTCGGCCTCCTGACGACGCAAGATTCGCAGGCGGTGAAGCTTGACATAGAAAAGGATAAGATGGTGATATCAAAGAATTCGCCGGACATAGGAGAAGCAACGGAGGAGATAGCGGTCAACTACAGCGGTTCGCCGCTTTCGATAGGCTTCAACCCAAACTATATTATAGATGTGCTTAAGAATCTGAATGAACAAACGGTAGGTTTTGAACTACAGGATCCGGAAAAGCCCGGCGTCATCCGCACGAAAGAAAAATACGTATACGTAGTGCTGCCGATGCAGCTAGTTTAACATTATTTATGAAAAAAAAGCCGGAACGGATAGATGGTGTCATAAAATCCCTGATAGAGAAACTGGATAAAGAGGCGCGGCCGACCAGCGAGGGGATTGAAACAATCTGGCAGGAAATAGCGGGGGATAAAGCGGCTAAACACGCAAAACCGGTATCGCTCAGAAAAAAACGGCTGGTTATAAACGTCGACGGCTCAAGCTGGCTCTACGAACTTACTCTTAAGAAGGGGGTTTTGCTCGGCGGGCTAAAAAAGAAATTGGGCGAAGACAAAATAACAGAATTACAATTCAGGATCGGGGAGTTATAGATGGCAAAGAAAAAAAGCGGCAAAAGTGCAGATAAAAAAGAGGTAGCCCGCGGGGAATCTGTGAGTGACAGCACGGCATCCTCTTCTGCCGTAAAAGAATATGATGCGCGGACTATTCAGGTGCTAGAAGGAGTGGAGGCGGTCCGCAAAAGACCCGCCATGTATATAGGAGACACGGGGGTTGGCGGATTGCATCATCTGGTTTATGAGGTAGTTGATAACGCCGTAGACGAAGCGCTGGCCGGCTATTGCAACCACATAAAAGTGGCTGTTCACGCCGACGACAGCGTTACGGTGGATGACAATGGCAGGGGCATACCTGTCGATATACATAAAGGTGAAGGGAAACCCGCCGTAGAGGTAGTTTTAACAACTCTTCATGCGGGCGGGAAGTTCGACCATAGAACCTACAAAGTCGCAGGCGGGTTACACGGCGTGGGCGTCAGTGTAGTAAACGCGCTGGCTGAATGGCTGGAGGTCGAAGTAAGGCGCGACAACAAAGTTTATCATCAGGAATATAAGCGCGGCAGGACGGCTTCCAAGCTGACCGTAATAGGGAAGAGTACTTCTACCGGCACAAAAGTAACTTTCAAGCCCGATAAGGAGATATTCCCCAAGACAGTATTCAGTTTTGAGACCCTCTCAAACAGGCTAAGAGAACTTGCGTTTTTAAATAGCGGCCTTTTAATAGAGCTGAAAGACGAAAAGACCGACAAAGAGAATAAATTTCAGTTTAAAGGCGGCGTAGTATCTTTCGTGGAATATCTCAATAAGAATAAAGTACCGCTTCACAACAAGGTGGTTTCGTTCTGTAGCAAGAAAGACGACGTAGAAGTCGAGGTCGCGTTTCAATACAACGACGGTTATACCGAAACAATATTTTCGTTCGTCAATAACATAAACACGCCCGAAGGCGGCACACACCTGAGCGGGTTCAAATCGGCATTGACGAGAACGCTTAACCAGTATTGTAAAAATAAAAACCTTCTTAAAAATGTCGAAGTGCCGCTGTCCGGTGACGACGTAAGAGAAGGTATAACATGCGTTATCAGCACCAAAGTGCCGAATCCGCAATTTGAGGGGCAGACAAAATCAAAACTCGGGAATTCGGAAGTCGAAGGTATAGTCGAGGCGATTACAAACGAGTCGCTGGGCGCCTACCTGGAGGAAAATCCTTCGGTCGCCAACAAGATCGTCGATAAAGCGATACTTGCAGCGAGAGCCCGCGATGCGGCGAGAAAAGCGCGAGAACTCACGCGGCGGAAGGGAGCCCTTGACTCCGGCTCGCTACCCGGCAAACTGGCGGATTGCTCGGAAAGAGACGCTGCGCTGTGTGAATTATACATAGTAGAAGGCGACTCGGCAGGAGGCTCGGCCAGACAAGGCAGGGACAGGCGTTATCAGGCCATATTGCCGCTGAAAGGTAAGATACTCAACGTTGAAAAAGCACGTCTCGACAAGATACTCTCGAACGAGGAAATACGCACGATGATAAGCGCTCTGGGCACCAGCGTAGGCGAGGAATTTAACATCGAGAACTTACGCTATCATAAGATAATACTGATGTGCGATGCCGATGTAGATGGTTCCCATATACGAACGCTCCTGTTAACATTTTTCTACCGGCAGATGCCCAAACTATTGGAGAAGGGGCACATTTACATAGCGCAACCGCCGCTTTATAAGGTTAAGAGAGGTAAAAGAGAGGAATATATCGAAACAGAAAACGACATGGATAGCCTTTTACTGGAATTGGGTACAGAGGGTATGCAACTTACCCGGTTAAAGGACAAGAAGATGTTCGAAGGCAAGCAACTTACCAATATGCTGGAAGTGCTGGTAGAGCTTGATAGGTTGGCAAGTGCGATTTCCAAAAAGGGCATATCTTTCCCAAAATTTATCTCTTTAAGGAAGAAGAAGGACAAGAGACTTCCAATTTATAAGGCCAAAGTGGAGGGCGCAGACATATTCTTGTACGATGATAAGGAACTGGCAGACATAGTTTCCAAATTGGAGAAGGAGCATAAGAAGACCGTGGATAAAGCAGATCAGAAAGAAGGCTCCGAGGATACTTATGATGCCACAAAAGCGATCGATTTAATGGAACTTTTTGAGGCCAGGGAAATCGAAAATCTTGTTGAGAAATTAGAAAGTATGAATATGGATATAGAGGACTATGATCCTATTATAATTGAGCCTGCGGTAAAAGGAAAAAAGGCGCAAGAAAACCAGAACAAGCCTCTTTTTAAGGTAGAAGCCGAAAACGAGAAGACATTTTTGTATAGCATGCGCGAGCTGGCCAAGTTTGTTAAAGAATCGGGGCGTAAAGGCATGACGATACAACGATACAAAGGTCTCGGGGAAATGAACCCGCATCAGTTATGGGAAACAACTATGGATCCGGAGAAGCGGACTATTTTACATGTTAAACTTGAAGATGCTGTCGAGGCAGACGAAATGTTTACAGTGCTGATGGGCGACCAGGTGGAGCCGAGGCGCGATTTTATATACAAGTACGCGCCGCAAGTGAGGAATTTGGATATTTAATAATTTTATAACTTAACAAGGAAACGCATGTATACCAAGAATGAAAAAATAGTACCTATTTATATCGAAGATGAGATGAAGGAATCCTACATAAGCTACGCGATGAGCGTAATAGTGGGCCGTGCGCTTCCGGACGTACGCGACGGGCTGAAGCCCGTGCATCGAAGGATCCTTTACGCCATGCGAGAACTGGGGCTCGAACATAATAAGCCTTATAAGAAGAGCGCAAGAATAGTCGGAGAAGTTCTCGGTAAATACCATCCGCACGGCGACATGGCCGTGTACGACGCCCTCGCGAGAATGGTTCAGGATTTTTCATTAAGATATCCTCTGATAGACGGCCAGGGAAACTTCGGAAGTATCGACGGAGACGCTGTCGCGGCCATGAGGTACACCGAAGCAAGAATGGCGCATATTACCGACTGGATGCTCAGCGACATCGACAAAGATACCGTAAAATTCATGCCGAACTTCGACGACACTCTCAAGGAGCCTACGGTACTGCCGGCGGCGCTGCCAAATTTACTGATAAACGGTTCAAGCGGCATAGCGGTAGGTATGGCAACCAATATTCCGCCGCATAATCTGAACGAAGTGGTGGACGGCGTGGTGGCAGTCATAGGCGATCCGGACATAGAGCCAAAAGATCTTATGAAATATATAAAAGGGCCCGATTTCCCGACGGGTGGTATTATATGCGGCAAGGAAGGAATAGTGCAGGCCTATAAGACCGGCCGCGGCAGGCTAACTCTTCATGCGAAAGCAAACACGGAAGAACTGAAAAACGGCAAGCAGCAAATAGTGATAACGGAGATACCTTATCAGGTAAACAAGACAAACCTGATTGAAGCGATAGCGGACCTGGTGCAGTCCAAGCGCGTAGAAGGCATAAGTGACATAAGAGATGAATCCGACAAAGACGGTATGCGCATAGTGGTGGAGCTTAAGCGCGACCAGAATGCCGAAGTTATACTGAATCAGCTTTATAAGCACACGCAGATGCAGACGACATTCGGGGTAATTATGCTGGCGCTGGTCAATAACAGGCCGGAGGTCCTGAATCTGAAGCAGATAATAGTCCACTACATAAATTTCCGTAAAGAGATTATTGTCAACAGGACAAAATTCGAACTTGCAAAAGCCGAAGAACGGGCGCACATTCTGGAAGGTTTAAAGATAGCTCTCAAAAATCTCGACAAGATCATCAGCCTGATCAGAAAATCAAAAGATCCGAAAATCGCCAAAGAAGCGCTGATGAAAGAATTCGAACTCTCGGAAAGGCAGGCGCATGCGATC
>JAQUMG010000061.1 GCA_028718265.1 Candidatus Omnitrophota bacterium | reverse complement strand
AGAGCTTTCCGTCTGTAGCGGCAGGCTCCTCAAGTATGGGGCCTCTTTTTAGCGACTATATCGATACCACAAAAGTATGGGACTGCCCAAGCGATCCCAACAAATCAGGCCAGACAAATTTAGCATCCGTCACAGGATCGCCAAAAGATCTGAACAATTCAAGCTATGCTTATAGGCCGTCCTTAGGAGAAATAACCATATCAACGGAGGGCGTTGCTTCGGACAGAGGCGTTGCCACCGGCGCCTTAACAGGCACAACTACTGTCAATCACGGTCTTGAAGGAGTAAATACACTTTTTGTAGGCGGCCAGGTAAAGTGGGAAGGCACAGTCGGCACAGGGGCATCGCGAAACCTCAATACGACCGATCTTCTTTTGGCAACATGGCAGCTTCTTGTAGCAAACTAAAAACGATGATAAAAAATTAACCTCTTGAAAAGCACTTAAGGTAGAAATAAGTATATCTTAAGTGCTTTTTATTTGTATTTCCGGCGCGGTAGCCAAGAGGTAAGGCAGGAGTCTGCAAAACTCTTATACAGCGGTTCAATTCCGCTCCGCGCCTCCAATCCCGCCAGAGGCGGGATTGATCCTGAGACGGCGTAAGCGATCCGACGAACAGGAGGAGCGCAGCCGGCGAGGGACCTTAAGGCTGAAATACCTTTTACAAGTTTTCAGGCAAAGGTACCTCGGCAGCTAAAATGCTCGCTCTTGCTCGCATTTTTGACGCTGCCTCAGTATCAAACTTTGCTTCGCAAAGTTTGGGCAGCTGGCGCAGTTGGCTAGCGCGCTTCCTTGACATGGAAGAGGTCACAGGTTCAAGTCCTGTGCTGCCCACCAAATTTTGCCTTTATAACATAAGTAAGCGAAATTTGTCCCGAGCGTAGCGAGGGGCACTAATTGCAAAAAAGAGATTGCCAGATAAGGGCGAGTGGCGGAACTGGCAGACGCCTAGGACTTAAAATCCTATGTCCCGTAAGGGACGTGAGGGTCCAACTCCCTCCTCGCCCACCAATCCCGCCAAGGGCGGGATTGATATTGAAGCACCGTAAGAAATCCGACGAATAGGAGGATTTTAGGTGCTGAAATACCTTCACAAGTTTTCAGGTGAGCGACCTTAGCATGGAAGGAAAAGCATGAATCTCGAAACACTACGACATAGCGCATCGCACATAATGGCAGATGCAGTGAAGCAATTATATCCGGATGTCAGATTGGGCATAGGACCGGCCATCGAAGACGGATTCTATTACGATTTTGAACGCAAGGAGCCGTTTGTACCGGAAGACCTCGCTAAAATCGAGGATAAAATGCGTGAAATTATTGCCAAAAACGATAAGTTCACGTGCGAAACCATTAATAAAAAGAACGCTATTGCCCTTTTCAGGAAAATGGGCGAGAAATATAAGGTCGAAATGATCGAGGACCTTGAAACTGATGACGTAACGGTCTATAGGCATGGAAAGTTTACAGATCTCTGCAAAGGCCCCCACGTGAATTCCACCGGAGAAGTAAAAAGTTTCAAATTGCTTTCTATAGCCGGCGCTTACTGGCGCGGCAGCGAAAATAATCCGATGCTTCAGAGGATATACGGTACAGCGTTCCCGACGCAACAAGAGACGGACGAATACCTGAGGGTGATCGAGGAATCGAAGAAGAGAGACCATAGAAAACTCGGGAAAGAGCTGGAACTTTTTACCATTCAGGACAACATCGGCGCGGGCCTGGTTTTATATTATCCGAAGGGCGCGATGCTGAGGAGCATTATAGAGGATTTTATAAAGAAAGAACACCTGAAGAGAGGCTATGAATTGGTCAGAAGCCCCCATATAATGAAAAGCGACATATGGGTACAATCCGGCCACTACGAATACTACAAAGAAAATATGTACATATTCAAAATAGACGGACAGGAATTTGCGATAAAGCCGATGAACTGCCCGGGGCATATAATCGCTTACAAATCAAGAATCAGGAGCTACAGAGAGCTTCCGATAAAGTATTTTGAGCTTGGCGATGTTTATCGGCATGAAAAATCGGGTGTCCTTCACGGCCTTCTGCGCGTCAGAGGATTTACGCAGGACGATGCGCATATATTCTGCCTGAGAGAACAGGTCGAAGAAGAGATAATGAAAGTCATCGATTTCGTTAAGGAAGTGATGGACATATTCGGCTTTAAGGATCTCTGCATAGAAGTCAGCACGCGGCCCCATAAATATATAGGTAATGATGAAGATTGGGAGAGGGCCCAGGAAGCGCTTATGAATTCACTGAAGAAAAAAGGACTCACTTTCAGCATATGTGAAGGCGAAGGCGCATTCTACGGCCCGAAGATCGATATCAAAATAAAAGACGCGCTGAAAAGACAATGGCAGTGCGCTACCATACAATGTGATTTTAACAATCCCGAAAGATTTGATCTGAAATACACCGGTGCCGACGGGAAAGAATACAGACCCATAATGCTTCACAGGGTCATACTCGGCAGCCTTGAACGTTTCCTTGGTACGCTGATAGAGCATTATGCAGGAGAGTTCCCGCTGTGGTTAGCGCCCGTGCAGATAGTAATGATACCGATTTCCGACAAACAAAACGATTATGCCGAAAAACTGCGCGAAAAATTCGCCGGAGAAGGCTTCAGGACAGAGATCGACAGGCGCGATGAAAAAATGCAGAAGAAGATCAGGGATGCGGAACTGGAAAAGATTCCCTATATGCTCATAGTAGGGGAAAAAGAGATAGCTTCAGGCAGCGTTGCCGTGAGGTCAAAGAAATCGGGCGACCTCGGCGCTGTGAAGGTAGACGAATTTATTAAAAAAGTGAAAAAAGAGATAGAGAACAAACAATAAGTCAAGATCCCCCGCAACGGCGGGGTCATTGAAAGGGGTGGTCACCATTCAGATTAGAGTAAGAGTCAACGAAGGTATCCGCATAAAAGAAATCAGGGCGATAGGGGAGAACGGGGAACAGATAGGCGTAATTGCGACGAGCGAAGCACTAAAAATGGCCAAAGAAAGCGGCCTTGATCTTGTAGAGGTTGCCCCGAAAGCAAGCCCGCCGGTGTGCAGGATAATGAACTTTTCGAAATATAAATACGAACAGGAGAAAAAAGAACGCCTCGCACGAAAAAAACAGCGGGTAATACGTATCAAAGAAATAAAATTAAAACCAAATATCGAGGAAAACGATTACCAGGTAAAATTAAGACATCTCAAACGATTCCTGGGCCGCGGCGATAAGGCCAAAGTAACTTTAATATTTCGCGGCAGAGAAATGGCCCATACGGATATAGGTGCAAGTCTGATGAACCGGCTTATGACTGATTTAAGCGAAGTTGCCGTACCGGAAAAAGTCCCTACCCTGGAAAATAAGATGATGATCCTGATATTGAACCCTAAATAGAACGGAGCGGGAAAAATGCCAAAATTAAAAACGAGAAAAAGCGTGGCCAAACGCTTTAAGATTACAAAAAGCGGAAAGATCAAAAGGACGCAGGCAGGCCGCAGCCACATATTAACAAAGAAGTCGAGAAAAAGAAAAAGGCAACTAAGGCGTAAGGCGCTTGTAGTAAGCGGGTTTTTGAGAAAACTCAAAAAACAACTACCTTATGGATAATTGGGACGGAGGCAACAAATGGCAAGAGTAAAACATGCAGTTTCTTCAAGAAGAAGGCGCAAGGCAGTCTTAAAGAGAGCCAAAGGCAACTACGGCGGCAGGGGGGGATTATACAGAACCGCGAAAGAGACTGTAGCGCGCTCTCTGGCCTACAGCTACAGAGACAGAAAAGCAAAAAAGAGGACATTCCGCAAGTTATGGATAGCCAGGATAAACGCGGCATGCAGGTTACACGCCATCTCTTACAGCCAGTTTATGAACGGCCTGAAGAGAATGAAAGCGGCTATTGACAGAAAAGTGCTGGCAGACATGGCTGTTAATGACGCGTTGGCATTCGCCAGATTGGTTGATATGGCAAAGAAGGCGCCTGCCAGGAAAAAATAAGGTTAGGACATGGAAGAAAAGCTGAATCAGCTGGAAAAAGAGATAGCCGAAGCTTTAAGCAGCATCCGGACAGCCGAGCAGATAGAAGAACTGCGCGTAAAATACATAGGCAGAAAAGGTGTACTTACAGAGATTTTGAAAAATATAAAAAATGTACCCTCTCCAGACCGGCCGCGCGTGGGCGAAAAAGTCAATGCCCTTAAAAGGATGCTCGAAGAGAAGATCAAAGAAAAATTACATACTCTCGGAACCGCAGGCAGCGCACTGAAAGATCAAATCGATTATTCGCTTCCGGGGTCTAAATACGAAATCGGATCCGGACATCCGCTGACGCAGATTATGGACGAGATATGCGATATATTTCTCGGATTCGGATTCCGCATAGCGGAAGGCCCGGAGATAGAAACGGAATATTATAATTTCACCGCGCTTAACATCCCCGATGACCACCCCTCAAGAGAAGACTTCCATACGTTTTTCCTTGATGTACCGCTTGAAAAGCACGAAAACCGCGGCAAGGACTACAAAGTCTTATTAAGAAGCCAAACCTCGACGGGGCAGATAAGAGTAATGGAGAAGGTAAAACCGCCGCTTCAGGTCATAATACCCGGCAAAGTTTACCGGCCTGATGCTACTGATGCCTCTCATTCTTTTATGTTTCATCAGGTAGAAGGCCTAATGGTAGATAAAAGTATAAAATTCTCCGACTTAAAAGGTGTTCTGGACTTATTCTGTAAGTCTATGTTCGGCAAAAACGTTATGACGAGATTCCGGCCTCACTATTTCCCGTTTACCGAGCCGAGCGCAGAGGTAGACGTTTCCTGTATTATCTGCGGCGGCTCAGGATGCAGCGTATGCGGGAAGAAGGGCTGGCTTGAAATTTTGGGCGCCGGCATGGTAAACCCGAAAGTCTTTGAGGCTGTCGGATATTCGCCGGAAGAATGGACCGGTTTTGCATTCGGTATGGGCGTAGAACGTATTGCCATGTTAAAATGGGGCATAACCGATATACGCCTCTTTTACGAGAATGACCTTAGATTCTTAAAACAATTCTAGGTATATATATGAAGATAAGTTATAAATGGCTGAAAGAATATATTGATTTTAAAGAGCCGCCGGAGAAAATAGCGGAAATGCTGACCGCGAGCGGCAGCGAAGTAAAGTCCATTGACGCTGTAGAGGGCGGCGACCATCTTATGGAGATAGAAATAACTCCGAATAGGAGTGATTGTCTTAGTTATATAGGCATGGCACGCGAAGTTTCCGCCCTTACAGGCAGGAAAATCAAAATACCGCCTATGAACGTAAAGGCCCGGACCAAAAGCCGGGATTCAGGAGGAACGGCGCCGTTTACCGTCGAGATAAAAGATAAGGATCTGTGCCCGCGATATACAGCCCGATTGATAATGAATATCACCGTAAAAGAATCTCCTGAGTGGCTGAAGAAGAAAATAGCGTTAATGGGGTTGCGGCCCGTTAACAACGTCGTCGACATAACCAACTTTGTCTTATTTGAGACCGGCCAGCCGATGCATGCGTTCGATTGCGACAAGATAAAAGGGCAGAGAGTAGTGATACGCCGCGCAGGTGAAGCCGAAAAAATAATCTCGATAGATAATGTAGAGAGAACACTGGAAAAAAATATGCTTGTCATCGCCGACGCAGAACGGCCCATAGCCGTTGCCGGCGTGATGGGAGGGCTGGATACCGAAGTCAATTTTGATACCAGAAACGTACTTCTTGAAAGCGCTTATTTCACCCCCGTTTCCATCAGGAGGACATCATATAAATTGGCACTTATGTCAGAATCCAGTTATAGGTTTGAGAGAAACGTTGATCCGGAGATGGTTCTTCCGGCATCCGGCAGAGCTGCCCTGCTGATAAAGGAACTTTGCGGCGGATATATAGCCGGCCTTGTTGACAAAGGAGAGAAACCGGCCAAAGACCGCACGGCCCTTTTCAGAATAGACCGCATCAATAAATTGTTGAATCTTAAACTTACCGAAGGCTATATCGAAAAAGCATTATCAAGACTGTCTTTCGATACGGTTTCCAGGAAAAAAGATCTTATTAAAATAACGATTCCAAGCTTCAGGCAGGACATAAAAGACGAAGTGGATATCGTAGAAGAAGTTGCCAGGCTCTATGGTTATGAAAATATGGCTTCGACTATACCGAGTATAGTGCCGAATCCCGAAAGAAGACCGCTTTCCTGGCAGATAAAAGAGCAAACAGCCGAAACCCTTATTTCGCTCGGCCTGAGCGAGGTAATTACTTACGGCCTTATGAGCAGAGCGAGTCTTCATAAGGCCTTCGGTTATGATATACCCGAGGCTATAGCCGTGAAAAATTACCTGAGCGTTGATCAGGAAATCATGAGACCGTCACTTGTACCGGGGGTATTGGGTGTTTTAAGCCGAAATACAAACCGCAGCATGAAGGATTTAAAGATATTCGAAATAGGAAACGTCTACCGCAAAGATTACCATTACGAGGCGATGCATTTATGCATTGCATTAAGCGGTATTTTTTCAGACGACTGGCAGAGGCAAAAGACCGCGCTTACTTTATTTGACTTAAAAGGCGTGCTTGACGTGCTGTTCTCAAAACTCGGACTTTCAGCAGATAAAATCGAAATTACTACGGACGAACAGACTCAATCTTCCGGCATGAGAGGCAAGGGGCCGTCGATATTTTATGATAAGAAGTATCTGGGGTATTTAACCGCGCCGGACAAGAAGACTTTAGATGCGTTTGATCTGACCGAAAAAGTTTTTGTAGCGGAGATAAATCTTGATGCACTAAAGCAGTACGTTAATCTTAGGAAGAAATTTAAAGGCATACCAAAATACCCTTCCATAAGAAGAGATATCTCTTTAATAGCGCCGGAAAGCGTCGCCTTCGGCAGGATAACAACTGTAGTAGGCGAGTTGGGCGGTAAGTTAGTCGAAAACATAGAACTTCTCGACAGATATTCCGGGAAACAGATACCCGAAGGCCACCAGGGCCTATCATTCCGCATAGAGTACAGGGACAGGGCAAAGACCCTTACGTCGGAAGAAGTCGACAGGGTACATTTTGCGATAAGGGATTCTCTTGTTAAGAAGTTGGGCGTTGTTCTGCGCTAAAGAGGCCTGACCCCGAAGGCTTGTAATAGAGTTTTAGATATGGTATACTTTTTGTGAAGCTCCCTGCTTTGTGCGTGAGAATAAACGAAAAATCTGAACCAACAAATTTATATTGGGAGCCTAACTTCGCATATGGCATGCACGTCCCCATGTAAGCGGTAGTGCGGGGAAAGCGTAAAGTATGCGGGAGGGCGCCCACCTGTAATAAACAGGTTCACAGATTTTGCGTTTCCACGGCACGGCGGGGACATTTTACCCCGCACGCTTTGCCTCGCAAAGCGAAGCATGCGGGGTTTTTATATAGGCAGATATGGATCTATTCGAAAAAGAAAAATTAAATACAAAAAGTGAAAAACAGTTTCCATTAGCGGCAAGAATGAGGCCGCGGAACCTTGATGAATTCACCGGGCAGAATCATATTCTCTCGAAAGATACATTGCTGCGCCGCGCGATAGAGTCAGGCCAATTCGGATCGCTTATATTTTACGGGCCGCCGGGATGCGGTAAAACGGCCCTTGCATATCTCATAACAGAGATGAAGAACTTCCATTTCTTCCGTATAAATGCCGTGACGAGCAACGTTGCAGAGATAAGGAAGCTTATCGAAGCCGCAAAAGAGAATATGAAAATCGACGGAAGAAAGACAATACTGTTTATAGACGAAATACACAGGTTCAACAAGGCCCAGCAGGACGTCCTGATGCCCGACGTGGAGCAGGGAAACCCCGTCCTGATAGGCACGACGACACATAACCCCTTCTTCTCCATAGTCTCTCCCTTATTATCGCGTTCCCTTGTTTTCGAGTTTAAACCGTTGAAAGAGGCGGATATTCTGAACATTTTGAAAGGGGCCGCGAAAGACAAAGAAAGAGGTCTCGGCAATTTAAAGCTTAAATTTGATGATGCGGCGCTTTTGCACATCGCAAAATTGTCAGACGGTGATGCGCGGCGCG
Organism: Candidatus Omnitrophota bacterium; assembly: GCA_028718265.1. The sequence continues at coordinate 1,207 of JAQUMG010000061.1, read as the reverse complement.
CCTTAAATGCACTTGAAGTGGGAGCGCTTACGACCAAGCCGGGTAAAGACGGCAGTATACACTTTACACTTGAGGTGGCAGAGGAGTCCATACAGAAAAAAGCCGTCGTATACGATAAAGATGAAGACGGCCATTATGATACTATCTCGGCTTTTATCAAAAGTATGAGAGGTTCTGATCCTGACGCAACGTTATACTGGCTCGCGAAGATGCTGTATGCCGGCGAGGACCCCCGGTTCATAGCAAGAAGAATCGTTATATGCGCCGCCGAAGACGTAGGGAATGCCGATCCTCAGGCATTAGTAGTTGCCAACGCCGCGCTTCAGATATCCGAATTCGTAGGGCTTCCTGAGGCCCGTATACCGCTTGCACAAGCAGCCGTTTATATTGCTTCTGCCCCGAAAAGCAATGCGGCTTACATGGGGCTTGAAAATGCCACAAGGGACATTAAAGAAAATGCGACCCAGGAAGTACCGGATCACCTCAAAGATGCTTCTTATCGCGGTGCAGAAAAATTGGGCCATGGCGTTGATTATAAATACGCGCATGATTATGACAAGCATTACGTGAAGCAGGAATATACCGCCAAGGGCAAAAAATATTACTTTCCGACGGATATAGGATACGAAAAGAAGATAAAAGAATGGCTTGAAGCATTAAAAAAATAATATCGATGCCTTCCTCGTACAAACTTACTCTATAGTTGTCCCCACATGCCAATATAACTATGATATTCCGCTCGCGTCTGACAAAATCCTTAACGCCTTTCGCTGCAGGAAAAAGCGGGGTCGCTTGAACTCGGCTGGCACTGCCGTGCCGCCTCATCCGGCACCATACAGTGCCGGACCGCTCCGCGGACAGCAAGCGCCCTTTTATAAACCGCTTTTTCCTTGGCTCAAGGCTAGATTTTGTAGGCCGCTCGCTGGAATATCATAGTTACGCTGCTTAAAAGGAATACGGTGTTTTTCGCAGCGACATGTCGATTTTAGGCGAAGCAGCTTGACGAGCGAGGGAATCCCGAGGTCCCGCGAGAGCGGGGCAATCTCGGGATGGCGAAGCTGACAGAGCCCCGATGGAGAGACCATCGGGGCGAGTTCTGCAGCCACCGAGCGAGGAAAGACCTTCGCCGTTAAGAAATCGACTAGGAGCGAGAAACATACCGGATTCCTTTGAGATGTGAGTGGAATATAACGGTTAAAGCGTATTG
>JAQUMG010000060.1 GCA_028718265.1 Candidatus Omnitrophota bacterium | reverse complement strand
ACTGCGATGTCATATTTGCGAACAGTAAGTTCTTTAAAAAATGGCACTCAAATGACGAACATAGACTGTACGATGTCCTGAGGGGATTCAGAAAGACGGTGCAAAAGATAATATGGTTTGATACCAATGACAGCACCGGAACCACCCAATTTAACATTATGCCGTTCGTCGACACCTACTGTAAGGGGCAGATATTAAAAGACAGGTCATTATACAACAGAAATCTATACGGCCTCAGAGTGTTTACCGATTATTATAAGAAGTTATACAATCTCAGCGATAATGAAAACGCAGAAGATCTTGAGAATCAGAAAAAATCAGTCGCGGTTTTATTGTCGGGGGAGCATGCCCATAAGTTACGTGTTTCATGGAATAGCGCTATGAACGAATGGGGCAGTTACGATTATAAGTGGGGCGGATTGATAGCCAAGATCAGGTCCATGCTGCCACTGGCCGCCAGCTATACGATAAAATTTGAAAAGGCCGGTAAAAACAGACCGATAGATATTAACGGTAGAATAGGTCTCTCACACTTAAGGAATACAGTCAGCCATCAAAGGCGGGTAATAACCGAGATCCTGAAAAGCAGGTTTAGCGCGGATGTGACAAAAGTAAACAGGGGCAAATATCTGAAGGAGCTCCAAAACTCTAAAATCGGAATCAGCCCATTTGGCCTGGGTGAAATCAGCTGCCGTGATTTCGAGGTTATTATTAACGGTGCTCTTTTGTTTAAACAGGATATGTCGCACCTTGAGACGTGGCCGCCGTTATACGTGAATGAGGAAACTTATGCGGCATTTTCATGGGATCTTTCGGACTTCGAAAACAAACTGCGGGGACTCTTGCGGGATAATGAGAAGATAAGAAGAATAAGCGAAAACGCACAGCGGACCTATAAATATTATTTATACGGCGACGGCAGAATAGAATTCTGCAATAAGGTTATGGATATCTTGCGATGAAAATAGCGTATTTAATATCAAATTATTTACCCAGAATCGGCGGGGCGGAAGCTTTTGTGCACAATATGGCTACCGAGCTTACAAAGCGCGGCCATGATGTGGTTGTTGTAACGCCATCCCGCGGCCGTAAGTTTGACCGAATTTTCAATTACAAGATAGTGAGATTAAATTTTTTACTTACGAGGCTTTTATTTATAAACTTCCGCCTGGGGAAGATATACACCGAGAAGCTGCTGGCAACGCTGCAGAAGAAATATGGCTTTGATGTCTGGCAGGCAACCATAGGATATCCGCTGGGAGCAGCAGCAGTAGATTTCTGTAACAGGAATAAAATCCCCTGCGTCTTGCGCTGTGTCGGCGAGGATATCCAGGCTTATCCGGAGCTCAAATACGGCTACAGGTTAAATAGCAAAGCTGACAAGATAATCAGGGAGCAGTATAAAAAATTTACGGCCGTAATAGCGGCAAACAACTCTATGAAAAATGACTTTGTTTCCATAGGAGTGCCGGCCGAAAAGATCAGCATCATTCCCAACGGCATAGATTGCGCAAAGTTTAAAAATGCGACTGACAGGGAAGAGATAAGAAGGGCCCTGGGGGTGGATGGCAGTCATAAATTATTACTGACAGTAGGGCGCAATCATCCCAAGAAAGGTTTCAGCCGGATTGTGCCGATAGCAAAAATACTTAGCCGCAAGTACACAGGTTTTAAATGGCTCCTGATTGGTAAAAATTGCGATAAAATAAAAACAGATGCCGAGAAAGAAGGGCTGGGTAATTATTTTGTTTCAAAGGAGATCACGGCAGTTATTTCGCCGTCCGGTGGACTAGAGGTTCCGAGCCCTGAGCTGATCAGCTATTATAAGGCCGCCGATATATTTGTATTTCCTACCTATATAGAATTATTTGCCAAAGTTCTGGTAGAAGCTATGGCGGCGGGGCTTCCGATCGTGACAACAGATGCCCCGGGCGTGAACGAAATGATAGAAAACGGCGTAAACGGTCTGAAGAGCAAGGCAAAAGATCCTGAAGGTATAGCGGATTTAATAATAAAAGTCTTCTCTGATGAAGAACTGCAAAAACGATTGGGGCAGAACGCGCTTTCAGCCGCCAAGGGCTATGACTGGGATGTTGTTGTGAGCCGCTATCTCGAACTGTATAAGAAAATATCCCACGGCACAAGAAAAGTCAAAATAGCACATATAATAACGGACCTTGATATAGGCGGGGCAGAGCTGATGCTGCTAAAAATCCTGCGCAATTCCGATATAAATTCATACCGCCATCTTGTTATTTCGCTGAAACCAAAAGGAAAAGTTACAAAAGGCATAGAAGATGCAGGTATCCGGGTCATAAGCCTCAATATGAAATGGTACAATTTTCCGGTGTGCCTGTGGAGACTCTACGGCATTCTTAAAACAGAGAAGCCGGATATCGTACATAGTTATCTTTTTCACGCCGAACTAGCCGGCAGAATATGCGGCAGGATTGCCGGTGTGCCGATTGTGATCTCATCCTTGCGCAGCGTGGATGTCGGCAGTGATTTCCGGCGGTTGTTATTAAGGCTTACGGATAATCTGGTTGATGCCGTTACGGCCGTATCAGATAAAGTAGCGTATGAACACGTAAATAAGCGGATCACAAAAAAAGAAAAGATAAAAGTCATATATAACGGTCTGGAACCGGACAAGAGAGAAAGAAAAGAAAACAAAGACGAACTGAGGCGCAAAATAGGTATATCGCCCGCGGAGTATCTTGTGCTCTCGGTCGGTAATCTTCGGCCGGTTAAAGGGTATTCGTTTGTTTTTGACGCAGTTAAGATGTTGAAGGAAAGGGGCAAAAACGTAAAATTACTTATCGTGGGCGGAGGAAATTATAAGCGAAACCTCGAGGCAGAAGCGGCAGATAAAGGCATCCGCGATAACGTCGTATTCAGCGGTGAAAGGGAGGACGTGTCGGATTTTTTAAGCATGGCAGATACTTTTGTTATGGCCTCTTTGTGGGAGGGGTTGCCCAATTCGCTTCTTGAGGCCATGCAAGCAGGACTTCCCGTAATAGCGACAAAAGTCGGCGGGATACCCGAAGTGATATGCCATAATGAGAACGGGCTTTTGGTCAGCCCGAAAGACGGCAAGGCCCTGGCGGATGCTATAGAGAGTATGATAAAGGATGAAGCGCTCGGCACACGGCTGGCACAGAGCGCAAGAAGTTATGTTAAGGAAAAATTTGACATAAGGAAAACAGTAGCCGAAACAGAAAAACTTTACGAGGAATTATTAAAATAACGTGGGAAAGATCAAGATATTGAGAATAATAACGAGGATGAACATAGGCGGCCCGGCGCGGCAAGCAGCGCTCCTCTCTTCGGAACTAGCCAAAAAGGAATTTGACTGTGTGCTTTTAACGGGTTCTCCGTCCAAAAACGAAGGCGATATGGGTTATATTGCCTCAGAGAACGGGATAAAACCGCTTGTTATTCCGGCAATAGGACGGGAAATAAACCTTTTCAACGATCTCTATGCTTTTCTTAAGATTTATAATATTATACAGAAAGAGCGACCCATGATAGTACACACGCACACTGCGAAAGCCGGCAGTATCGGCAGGCTCGCCGCCAAAATGGCCGGAGTGCCGGTCATAATCCATACTTTTCACGGCCATGTCTTCCATGGTTATTTCAGCGCAGCGAAAACAAGATTTTTTCTTGCCATCGAAAAGCTGCTGGCAGGTGTTACGGACAGGATAATCGCCGTAAGCGAAGGGCAGAAAGAGGAGATAAAAAGATATCTTTCGATTAAAGATAGCGGGAAGATTATAGCAATTCCTTTGGGATTTGACCTGGACAAGTTTACCGCTGAAAGAGATGAATCGGCGTTGAGAATTGAGCTTGGGATACCAAAAGAGGTCCTGGTATTAGGCATTGTGGGCAGGCTGACGGCAATAAAAAACCACAATATGTTTTTTTTGGCAGCAAAAGAAATAAAAAGCCTTAATCCCGATAAACGTATTAAATTTGTTATTGTAGGGGACGGCGAACTTAAGGGCGATCTGGTGCGATTGGCGCGAAGCCTCGGTATCTATAGTGACTGCATATTTACCAGTTGGCGCAAGGACATTGACGCACTTTACAGGATAATGGATGTAGTTTCGCTTACATCGCTTAATGAAGGCACGCCTGTTTCCATAATAGAAGCGCTGGCAAGCGCCAGGCCGGTCGTAGTTACGGATGTAGGCGGCGTACGCGATGAGGTCGAGGATGGAAAATCCGGATTTATTGTACCCTCAAACGATATAGAAGCATTTGCGCGGGCAGTAACGTCCCTGATAAATGATAAAGATAAGCGAGAAAGATTTGGAAAATATGGCAGGGAGTTTGCATGTAAACGGCATTCCAAGGAACAATTGATAAGTTCAATAGAAAATTTGTACTACAGCGAATTAAAGAAAAAGGAGATTAAATGAAGGCACTTATAACTGGCGGCGCGGGATTTGTAGGTTCTCATCTTGCCGAGGAGTTGCTTAAACGCAAGGACGAAGTTGTCATAATAGACAATTTATCCACCGGAAGTATGGATAATATCAAACATCTTAAAGGGAAGAAACGATTTAAATGCCATATAGGCAGCGTCATGGACGAGCATCTCATGAGCAAACTCGTAAGGGAATGCGATGTTATATATCATCTGGCGGCGGCAGTAGGCGTCAAATATATAATAGACAATCCTCTTGATTCCATAAAGACCAACGTGGAAGGAACGGCGATAGTCCTTAAGCTTGCCAATAAGTTCGGCAAGAAAAAAATACTTATAACATCCACTTCCGAAACATACGGAAAAAACATGGACCGCAAAAAGGCGTTTAAGGAGACCGATGACAGCGTACTTGGAACGTCTACGATACCGCGATGGAGTTATGCCTGCACAAAAAAGCTGGACGAATTCATTTCGCTGGCATATTTCAAGGAAAAGAAATTGCCGGTAGTCATCGTCCGCCTGTTTAACACATGCGGGCCGCGCCAGACGGGCAGATACGGCATGGTAGTACCCCGATTCATAAAACAGGCACTGGCCGGCAGGCCCATAACGGTTTACGGCAGCGGTGCACAGACAAGGTGTTTCACGTACGTCAAAGATGTCGTGAGAGCGCTTATCGGCCTTATGAACTGCGAAAAGGCTGTCGGGGAGATATTTAATCTGGGTAATCCGAAATCCATATCGATAAATAATCTGGCTAAAAAAGTCAAAAGGTTCGCTAAGTCAAAGTCCCGGATAGAACACGTACCGTACGAAAAGGCGTACGAAAAAGGTTTTGAGGATATGATGCATCGTCATCCCGACATAACAAAGATAAAGAAAGCCATAAACTTCAGGCCGGAAACCGACATTGATGAGGTAATAGTCAAAACTATCGAGTTTTTTAAAGGATAACTTATGACGAAATTCAGCGTTGTCGCAGCATTTTTAATCGCATCGGCAATCTCGTATTTTATAACGCCTCTGATAGCAAGATTTGCGCATAGGGCACATTTTGTTGATCGGCCAAGCGGTAGAAAAGTGCATACACAACCGACGCCTCTTCTTGGCGGTGTGGCGATATATTTTTCATTCATAATTGCTCTTTCATTTGCCACGCACACTGATAAGATGTTTATAGGTATTCTTGTGGGCGGCACAATGATCATGCTGGTCGGTATAATAGATGATAAATTCCGGCTTATACCGCGGCTTAAGCTTTTAGGGCAGCTTATAGCCGCTTTTATTACTGTTATGATGGGTTTGCACGTTTCTTTCATTAAAATACCTTTTCTCAGCATGGCTTTTACCTGTTTATGGCTTATAGGCATGACCAATGCATTCAATCTTATTGATAATATCAACGGGCTTTCCGCGGGAATTGCCGCAATATCGTCGTTCTTTTTTGGCGTACTTGCTTTTATCCGCGGCGACATGATAACCGCTGCCGTGTCTTTTGCTCTTATGGGGAGCTGCATAGGATTCCTGAAACACAATTTTCCGAAAGCCGATATCTTCATGGGCGATACGGGGAGCATGTTTTTAGGTTTTACGCTTGCATCTATCGCGGTTGCAGGGAGTTGGGCGACTTCGAGCGTTACCACCTCTCTGGCAATACCTATTCTGATATTGGGATATCCGATATTTGATGTTACTCTTGTTACGGTAACCCGGCTTCTGGAAGGACGACCGGTATCAATGGGCGGTAAAGACCATTCTTCACACCGGCTCGCGATAGCTATTATGGAATCCATTATGCGTTCGCGCGGCAAGAACAATTCAAAGGGCACGAAAGTATTACCGGCGATCGTAGTATTTGCCAAAGGACTCAGGAAAAAAGGAGAGGACCGCTCTCCGAACAGATTAGCGGTTCTGGGCTTCAAAAAGAAAAGAGCTGTTTTAGTGCTCTATGGCCTGAGTTTTGTTATGGGATTAGCCGCCCTGGGAATGTCAGTGCTGGGAAAATACTATGACTGGATTATAATGATTACCTCATTTATGCTCATGCTGCTCTTCGGTATGAGGCTGGGGGTAGTGCGGATAACCAGCGCTAAAAATAAGGCACGACAATGAGAAGCTTGATTGAACAAAATGTGAAGCGGATAGATAACCTGATTGTGCTCAGTTTATGCGTGCTTATCTTCGGGCTGCCGTTTTCAATCAGTATCGTTGAAATAGCGGCAACAGCGGCAATAGTGCTATGGCTGTTTAAGAAAATTATTATTATGCATAGCCTGAAGGTAGCAGATACGCCTTTAAATATACCCATATCCGTCTATTCGTTGTTTGTGCTGATATCCGTGTTTAACAGTAAATTTCTTATGACAAGTTTAACCGGGTTTGGCCTTAAGGCGATGGAGCAATTTCTGATTTTTATCATAATGATCGATACGGTCAGGACGAAAAAATATCTCAAGGCCGTAGTAACGGCAATTTTGCTGTCATGCGCTCTGATGGGAGCGGATGGTTTATGGCAGTATTTTACCGGCTATGATTTTCTGAGGCATTATCCTATATGGAGTTCGTTTAACAGAATCACAGCGTCTTTCAAATTTCCAAACGGGCTGGGCGGATGGCTGATAACCGTTATTCCGCTTTGCGTATCACTGGCGATTTTTAATACAAAAGAAAAAATATTCCGCATATCCGGAGCATTTCTGAGCATTATTCTTCTGGCGTGTCTTGTTCTGAATTTTACTAAAGGCGCATTGGTTGCAATTATTCCCGCCTTTACCTTTCTTGTCTGGAATAAGGGCGATACCGCAAAGAAAGTACTCCTTGGTGCTTTGCTTATTTTACTCTTCGGGATGGGGCTAATGACAGTCGTAGGCGGTAAAGACATCATCGCTTCGTATGTCGCGCGCGGCTGGTCAGCCATTCACAGGCTGGATCTGATAAAAATGTGCTGGAAGATGTTTTTGGACCGTCCGTTTTTCGGACACGGAATAAATACTTTTATGAGCATATTCGAAGAATATTCCTCCGGACTTACCTTCAGCGGCATATCTTATGCCCATAATTGCTATATGCAGATATTGGCAGAAACGGGTATTTTCGGTCTTTTGTCATTTTTATGGATGATCGGCGCCCTTTTTGTGTCATCCGTAAAAAATATGGTAAAGAAAAGCGAAGGCCTGGTCCGGATTACCCAGATAGGGATCCTGGGCGGCTTGCTGGCATATCTAGTTCATAGCCTGGTTGAAGTAAATCTATACGCACTGCAGCTTGCCATACTGTTTTATTATTTTCTGGGGCTTGCCATGGCCGTGCAAAATATCCGGGAATAGCTTATGAAAATATTGTTGGTAAACCCTTTTGGAATCGGAGACGTCTTGTTTACAACGCCTGTTATCAGGTCTTTGGCAGAAAAAGGGCACTCGGTATATTTCTGGTCAAACGAAAGAACCGCGGATATATTGAAATATAATCCGGTCGTGAAAGATATACTCTCGTTCTCGAGGGGTGATTTAAAAAAAGTTTTCAACGTTTCCGCTGCTAAAGGTGTAAAGAAAATTTTCAACATGATAAAATGGCTCAGAAAGGAACGGTTTGACGCGTCGCTCGATTTTTCCATGGATTACAGATACAGTTTTCTTCTATGGCTCTCAGGCGTAAAAAAAAGAGCGGGATTTGATTATAACGGGCGCGGGTGTTTTCTGACGGATGCCATAAAAATATGCGGATTCAGCGATAAGCACATGATCCGGCATTATAATGAACTCCTGAAGTTTATAGACGATTCGCTCGAACCTGGCAGCAAGATGGAACTTTTTGTCGGAAGCGAAGAGGATAAATGGGCAGAGCAGTTTTTAAAGGAAAACGGCGTGGCGGCATCCGACGTCCTGGCAGCCATTGCGCCGGGCGGCGGGGCAAGCTGGGGGAAAGACGCGTTCAGAAAACACTGGCCAAAAGAAAAATTTGCGTATGTTGCGGATAAACTAAAGTCCGAATATGGTTATAAAATTATGATCTTCGGGAGTGAAAAAGAATCCGGGTTATGCGAATCTGTCGCAGATAAGATGGAAAATACTCCTATAAATACCTGCGGCAAGCTGACGCTCGGCCGGTTCGCCGCGCTTTTAAAAAGATGCAGGCTATTGATCGCGAATGACGGCGGACCGCTGCATATGGCCGCTGCGCTGGGAGTTAAAACGGTTTCGATATTCGGACCGGTTGACGAAAAAGTTTACGGGCCGCATCCGCTTTCACGGGACCATATTGTAATAACAGGTGCGGTAGACTGCCGGCCTTGTTATCGGAGCTTCAAATATCCGCTATGTAAAAATATAGTGTGTCTGGATTCAATCGATCCGTCTCAGGTTCTGGACGCAGTCAGGAAAGTTTTAACATGATAATACTCGGAGTGGGGACGCCGTTTCCGCATGATCCGTCGGCGGCTATTTTGATCGACGGCAGGATTGCGGCAGCCGCAGACGAAGAGCGATTCATACGGGAAAAACACGCGCAGGATAAATGCGCGGTCGAGGCGGTAAAGTTCTGTCTTGAAAAGGCGGATGTAAAACCCGGGGACATAGATATTGTCGCGTATCCATGGTCATTCAGCGCGCATTTACGCGGCGTGCCGCTTTATGTGAAAAGATGCTGGCGGGCGAGGCCTTCGCAGGCATTTAAGGCAGTAACGCAGATAAGCAAGGCTTACAAGGATGCGATGAAGAAGCTCGATGGCTCACTCAGCGGCGCCGGCATAGACCCTAAAAAAGTCAAAAAATATTTCGTCGAGCATCATCTGGCTCATGCCTCAAGCGCATACCATTTGTCCGGCATGAAAGACTGTGCCATTATGAGCATAGACGGGGCGGGGGAATTTGCGTCAACGCTGTTTGCTGTCGGTGAGGGCGGCCGGATAAAAAAGGTAAAAGAATTTATCCGCCCGGATTCTTTGGGCAGATTTTATTCTACGATAACGGCGTATCTGGGCTTCCGGACAAGCGACGGCGAATACAAAGTCATGGGCATGGCGCCCTTCGGCGATCCCTCAAAATTCGACATGTCGCATATCA
>JAQUMG010000059.1 GCA_028718265.1 Candidatus Omnitrophota bacterium | reverse complement strand
GCCCTGCCGATTATTTTCAGATTATCCGCGCTCGCTATAATATCAGCCGTTACCTTCGTTTCGCTTCTGACTATAAGGGCATTATATTCCCCTATTATCTTTTTTAACTCCTCCGGAGGTAACTTCTGTTTTACGTCTACTTTGAACTCTTTCTCTTTCTCAAGAATTCTTATGCCTTCTGCCGAAAGCGGATCGCTTATAAGTATTTTTGTAATGGCCATGTTAGTTCTCCCTGTATTTAATTACGCCAATGCCTTTAAGGCCGCGGCTACACCGCTGCCAACGTTAAATTTATATCCCATCTCTTTAAGCACCATCTCCAGTGCAGCTATCGCGGTCAGCGTATCAAACTCCACCATGTACCCCAGATGCGCTACTCTGATCACTTTTCCTTTTAATTCAGCCTGGCCACCGGCTATAGTAACACCGTATTTGGTACGCATTGTCTTTACCAGTGCTTCTCCGTCAATTCCCGCAGGAACATTCACGGGAGTAACCGCGTTTGAGGGGCTTGAAGAGTAAACCTTAAGCCCAAGCGCCTTCACGGCCTCTCTGGTCGCATTAGCGAGTCTGGCATGACGAGCTATTACGTTATCGATGCCTTCCTCTTTTATAATATCTGCGGCTTTGCAGAGTCCCCTCACGAGGCTGACTGCCGGAGTCCACGGCACGTCATCCTTATCAAGTGCCTTTTTATATTCTTTGATACTAAAATAAAACTTCGGTAGATTCGATTTCGAAACCATGTCCATTGCTTTTTTGCTCATGCTTATAAAGGCCAGACCCGGAGGCAGCATCAGCCCTTTTTGCGAGCCGGAGCAGACAACGTCAACATGCCAGGCATCGGTTTCCATGGCGTCTGCGCAAAGACCGCTTACGGCATCTACGACTAATACGGCATTTGTACCCGCCACGAGCTTGCCAAGTGCTTCTATATCATTCTTCGTTCCGGTGGAAGTTTCTGCAAGAGTCGCAAATACCACCTTCACGTTTTTGTTTTCATTCAGCTTTTTCTTTATCACTTCTACATCTACCGGCATACCCCACGTAACATCTACCGGTATTACTTTAACGCCGTATGCTCCGCATATTTCGCCGAATCTTTCGCCGAATTTACCGCCCCTTATGACAATTGCGGTATCGTCCTTTGAGAGCAGATTTACAACGGCTGTTTCCATAGCACCCGTACCGCTTGAAGACAATGTGAATACATCATTCGTCGTCTTAAGGATATATTTAAGCCCTTCGTTCGCTTTCTTGAATATCTCCTTATACTGCGACGTCCTGTGATGAATCATTGGTTTTGCCATTTCAAGCAGCACTTCCTCCGGCACCATTGTCGGCCCCGGAGCCATTACATACGTTTTCTTCATCGCTACTCCTCCGTTTTTTAGCGTCTAGCGGATAGGTGGCGGTAAATAATTATACCGGCTCCTGCGCTAAGCAACATTAAAGCCTTGTTTAATGTTTCAACGCTACTTTAAGCACCTCATCCATATTTTCAACCGGGATGAGTTTCAGTTTTCTTACTATATTCTTAGGGATATCTGCTATATCCTTTTTGTTCTCTTTGGGGTATATAATACTTTTTATGCCGGCGCGGTGTGCGGCTAAAAATTTCGCCTTTATGCCGCCGACGGGAAGAACCTTGCCTCTTAGAGTTATTTCACCCGTCATCGCTATGCCGCGTTTCACGGCTCTCTTCGTAAAACTTGAAACCAGTGCCGTAGCCATAGTTATACCTGCCGACGGTCCATCCTTAGGTATGGCTCCTTCGGGGACGTGTATATGTATGTCAAGGTTGTTCAGGCTTTTTCCGTTCTTAATACCGAGTTCCTTGCTTCGCGATCTTATGTACGTCAATGAGGCCTTTGCCGACTCCTGCATTACCTCGCCGAGCTTGCCCGTCAGGATAAGGTTCCCCTTACCCTTCATTAAAGATGTTTCTATATTCATTATATCACCGCCTACTTCCGTCCATGCAAGCCCCGTTGCTACGCCCACTTCGTCGTGTTTATTCGCTTCGCTGTCCAGATACTTAGGCGGGCCTAAATATTTGTGTATATTTTTTCGTGTGATTTCTATGCTTATATCTTTGTTGTTTTCCACTACTTCTTTGGCGACCTTGCGGCATATTTCGGCGATGCGCCTCTCAAGTTCTCTCACGCCGGCTTCCCTGGTATATCGCCCTATAATATCAAATAATGCCTTATCGTTGATCTTAAGATTTGATTCGCTCAAACCGTGAGCTTTTATTTGTTTTGAAAAAAGATGGAGTCTGGCTATACTAAATTTTTCGTATTCGGTATAGCCCGCAATTTTTATGATCTCCATCCTGTCCTGCAGCGGCAGCGGAATATTATACTGAATATTACACGTCGTTATGAACATTACCTCCGATAGATCAAAACTCACTTCAAGATAGTGATCGCTGAAAGTCTTGTTCTCCTCGGCATCGAGTACCTCAAGAAGTGCGCTTGTAGGATCACCGCGAAAATCCATGGACATCTTATCTATCTCATCAAGCAGAAATACCGGATTCTTTGAACCGGCCTTACGCATTGATTGTATTATTCTGCCGGGCAGCGCACCGATATAAGTACGCCTGTGCCCGCGTATTTCAGCTTCATCTCTTACTCCGCCTAAGGATACTCTGATAAACTTCCTGCCCAGCGCCCGTGCAACAGACCGCGCCAATGATGTTTTTCCGACTCCCGGCGGGCCTGCTAAACATAATATCTGGCCTTTAGGCGAGCTCAATAATTTTCTGACGGCGAGATATTCAAGTATCCTTTCCTTCGGCTTTTCCAGCCCGTAATGGTCTTCATTAAGTATCTTCTCGGCATTAGCTATATCGAGATTATCTTTTGTCTTTACCGACCACGGCAAATTAACCAGCCAATCAATATAATTCCTGGCAACCGTCGCTTCGGGCGAAAGCGAAGGCATCTTTGACAGTTTGTCCAGCTCTCTCTCCGCAATCTCCGCCGCCTCCTGGCTGAGGCCGGCCTTGGCGATCTTCTCCCTGAAATCGCCTATCTCCGTTTTCAACCCGTCTCTGCCGCCCAACTCTTTTTCGATGGCCTTGAGTTGCTCATTCAGAAAATAGTCACGCTGAGATTTCTCGATCTGCCGTTTGATGTTCGACATTATCTTTTTTTCGACTTTTAATATCTCGATTTCGGCGTTTATTATCTTCGCTATCGCCTCCAGCCGCTCTTTCGGATTTATTATCTCAAGGAGGTTTTGCTTGTCCTGGATTTTGAGCGTCAGATTGGATGATACTATATTGGCCAATTTCACGGGGTCTTCGACTATTAAAACCGTAGAAAGAAGTTCGCTCGATAGTTTGGGGTTTAATTTTATATACTCTTCGAACTGGGTTTTAAGCGAGCGCATCAGCGCTTCTATCTCTATATTCTTTTTGCAATCTACTTCTATGCTCTCAATCTGGACTCTGTAGAAATCTTTGTTCACGACAAACTTCTTGAGCCTGGCCCTGAATTTTCCTTCAACCAGTAATTTCACCGAACCATCCGGCAGTTTAAGATGCTGGAGTACCTCCGCGACGGTACCAATTTTATAGATTTCTTCTTCCATCGGGTCATCTACGTGGAGATCTTTCTGCGTGGCGAGAAAAACAAGTTTATCGGTAGACATTGTTTCGTCCAGGGCTTTTATAGAACGTGCCCTTCCCACTAAAAGCGGCACTACCATATCCGGAAATACGACGATATCCCGTAATGGCAATAGCGGAACCGTGTCTGTTTTTATATCTTTGGTTGTATTATTAGTTTTTAACATTGTGTCGGCGTCTGGCGAATCGCTCCGTCTTACTTCTTTCTTATGACTTCATCCACTAATCCATAGGCCTTGGCCTCTTCGGCGGTCATGAAATAATCTCTGTCGGTATCCTTCGCTATCTTCTCGATACTCTGCCCCGTATGCGATGACAGTATTTCATTTATCCTGTCCCTGAGGCTCAATATCTCTTTGGCATGGATACTTATGTCCGACGCTACTCCCTGTATGCCGCCCCAGGGCTGATGTATCATTATGCGTGCGTGCGGAAGTGCGTACCTCTTTCCCTTCGTTCCCGCTGCCAATAGAATCGCTCCCATGCTGCTCGCTTGCCCGACGCAATATGTACATACGTTCGGCTTAAGGAACTGCATAGTATCGTAAATTGCCAGACCGCTCGTAACTGCGCCGCCCGGCGTATTTATATAGATACTGATGTCCTTGTCAGGGTCTTCCATCTGCAAAAACAATAATTGCGCGATAACGATATTAGAAACATTGTCGTCTATTACCGTACCTATAAACACTATCCTGTCCTTCAGCAGACGCGAATATATATCGTATGCCCGCTCTACCCTGCACGTCTGCTCTACAACCATCGGTATCAATATACTCATATAAAATCCCCCTTTCGCGATATGATCAGCTTATACTCGCATTATTTATAATCAAATCAAAAACCTTTTTTTGCCTGATATCAACAGCCAGATCATCTACCAGATCATTATCTTCATAATGTTTTCTCACGTCTTCTGCGGAATGTCCTGAAGAACCGGCTATCTCGCCGAATGCGGCTTCTATTTCGTCGTCGGTAACCTTTATATTTTCCAGCCTTGCTATCTCATCGAGAATAAAATAAGAGCGCACCTGCGTAAGCGCATCTTCTTTTAATTTTTCCTTTACGGCGCCTTCTTTGGCCTTAATCTCATCTTCGGAATAATTTTCTTTCTGGAGCCTCTTTTTGGCTTCTTCTAAAAGCCGCTCAAGATGCCTGTCAACTATCGACTGGGGCACATCAAATGTCGACGATTTATCCAGCAAAACCAGCGCCTGATGCTCCAAACTGCGTCTTTCTTCAATCTTATTATGATGCTTCAGGTTCTCTCTTACGGCTTCTTTTAACTCGGCCATATTATGAAATTTTCCCATCGTCGCCGCAAATTCGTCGTTCAGCTCAGGCAATGTCTTCTCTTTTACTTCCTTGATCTTTATGTGAAACTTCGCCTTTTTCCCGGCGAGCTCTTTCCTGGAATAACCCTCCGGAAGTTCTTTTTCTACATCCTTCTCGTCATTTACACCTGTGCCTTCAAGCACTTTACCGGGGATATAGGCATCGTCATCCACATAAAGCCATGCGCCTTCTTTCTTCTCGACAAAATTGCCTTCGACATAACAATCCATATCCGCAATAAGGTAGTCGCCTTTGACTGCCTTACCTTCTTTTGTCTTGAATCTGGCACTCATCTCTCTCATACTGTTTATATATGAGTCAACGTCGGAATCCTTAACTTCGGTGTCAGTTTTTTTCAGCGTCAGGCCCTTGTACGATTTTATTTTTATTTCGGGCCTCGTGTTTACCGTCGCGTTATACGACATCCCTTTCTCTTCGGTAAATTCAAAATCGGATATCTCCGGCGAGCCAAGGAGATTTATTTTTGACTCGGTAACGGCTTTATTAAAAGAATCGAACATAAGGTTCTTCGTCACTTCTTCGCGGGCTTCTTTTTGATATCGTTTTTTTATAA
Source organism: Candidatus Omnitrophota bacterium (assembly GCA_028718265.1). Next base: position 4,083 of record JAQUMG010000059.1, on the reverse strand, counting down.
GGTCTAAAGGCGCCTTGCCGGCCCTGAAACCCGGCATTGATGCCGACTTGGATATCTCTGAATACACTTTCTCAAGCTCTTCAGCAACTATCTCTTTGGGTATATGTATTTGTATTACTTTCTGCTTTTTATCATTCTGCGTAACTTTATATTTCACGTTTTCCTTTACATTTTGAATCGTTCGCCTAAATATATTTCTCTTGCGGTAGGCGAACTTATCAATTCCTCGGCAGTTCCGGATATCAGAACCTTGCCTTCTGCCATTATGTATGACCTGTCCGTTATTGCCAGCGTCTCTCTGACGTTATGATCTGTAAGTAAAATCCCTATGTCTCTTTCCTTGAGTTCCGATATTATCTGCTGGCATTCAAAAACCGCTATGGGGTCTATGCCGCTGAAAGGTTCGTCCAAAAGAACAAATAAGGGATTCGTCACAAGCGCGCGCGTTATCTCGAGGCGTCTGCGTTCGCCTCCCGAAAGAGTATATGCTTTATTCTTTCTGAGATGGGTTATGTTTAATTCGCCCAGCAGCAGTTCAAGGCGTTTTTTTCTTTCTCGCATGGGAATCGGAGTAGTTTCCAGTATTGCCATAATATTATCTTCGACGGACAACTTTCTGAAAATAGACGGCTCCTGCGAAAGATATCCTATGCCTTTAGCGCAGCGGTCATGCATGGAAAGAGACGTTATGTTCTGCTCGTCAAAAAATATGCTGCCGGATTCGGGTTTTATTAAACCCGTAATCATGTGGAAACTGGTGGTCTTACCGGCTCCGTTGGGACCCAAAAGCCCTACAATCTCGCCATGTTTTATATTAAGATCAGTGCCGTCTACTACTTTTCTGCCGCCGAAAGATTTTGACAGATTTTTAATTTCCAACAAGTGCATTTTGCATATCCTTTTCAGAATAAATATAAATTTCAGGGTTACCCGTAAGGATGGCCTTGCCGTCCTCGGGAGTATATATTATCTTCTGCCCCTTGGCGATATTGTCTCCTCTTTTTAATTCCACGTTACCCGAGGCAATAATTTCTTCCATCTTTTTGGAATCTGTATTGAATAATATATCGAGACGATCTGCAGTCAGTTCGCCTCTGGGGTCGATTACTTTCACTTTGTCCGTAAACGATGCCTTACGATTACTATAATCTATATACAGGGGACCTGCCGAGGTTACGGTCATATCGTCCTGTTTTACCGTCACGTCTTTGTTCAGCTGGACTTCTTTGCTATTAGCGCTTGCCTGCGCTCCGATGCCGGAAGCATAGAGATTGTCCTTCCTGACCTCAACGAGAGAATCGCTTTTTACCGTATTGGTCTTTGAATCCCATTCAAACCATTCGGCTGTAAGTTTTATACCGTCAGAAGTAGTCACGACAACATTTTCTTCTAATTTAACAGCGCCGCTCTCTTTATCATACGTCCCGCTATCAGCCTCCAGCGTAACCGTTCTATCTGCGTCATAGGTATCTGCTTCTATGTTGTTAAGTTTAACTGTATCTGCCACTATATCCGCCGATTCCCCCTTGATTGCCCATTTTCTCTGCCCGTCTTTAGTAAACCCCGTCATATCGAAAGAAAGTATCTTCTGCTCCTTGTCCAGCCCGCTGACATTGACTTCGGTCTTGGCATCCCCAGGAACTACGGGGATATCTTTTGAAACAACTGCCGGTTTCTCTGCTTCCCCCTTAACAGTCTTATCCTGGGGTTTTTTTGCGCAACCGCTTGCTATAAGAGCCAGCAGAATAATAGCAACTAAAATATGACCTTTTTTCATTTAACCTTTCAAATTTCTGATGACGAGGTGTCCGGATGCGCAGAGACGGGTTTTGTCTTCCATCTTTTATGTATCCACGCCCACTGATCAGGATACTTTCGTATGACTCTCTCCAGCGCGTCCGACCACTGCTGCGTATATTTTAAAATGTCCGCGTCTCTATTGTCGCTTTTTCTGACATATATCGGTTCTTCTGTAATAAACCTTAGCTTTCCGTTTTCGCGGATGGCATAAGATAATACAATCGGAGCACCTGAGAGCATAGCAAGAACAACGGGGCCTACGGGTGTATAAGTGGGCTGCCCGAAAAAATTAACAAACACACTTTTAACGCTTGCGACATCCTGGTCTGCTAATATGCCCAGGAGGTTACCCGATTTTAATACCGCCAGCGTTTTTTTTAAGACGCCCTGTTCATCGCGATAAATAACCCTGACGCCCTTATTTTCCCGCAGTGAAACTAAAAATCTGTTATAAGGAGGATAATATATTCTCTTAGCAATAACACTTACATCGAGCCCGTAGGCTACAGCGCACGCCGCGGACATTTCCCAGTTGCCTAAATGACCTTGAAGTGCAATAACGCCTTTACCGCGGGAATGTATTTTTTTTAGGAAGCGGTAATCTTCTTCTTTGATAAAACGTTTTACCGTCTCTCTGCTGAACTTACGCATACTTATACATTCAGCGGACGTTATCGCAATATTTCTAAAAACATCTACAGCGATGCGCCTCAGCTCCGCCTCTTCTTTTTCTCCGCGAAAAGCTGTCCGTAGATTATCAAGGGTTATATTTCTGTACTTTGGCAGAATAAAGTATGCGACCCTGCCGAAAAAACCGGCCAAAAAAATAATTACTCTATACGGTAATATTAATATTATTATACTACTAAATTCTAATAAAATATAAAGAAAAAACCGGTATGGCTTACGTTTCATAGAGCATTATGCTATCATAATCGGATAATGTAAGTCAAGTCAAAACGCGGATTACGGATGCGGGGCTATTGACCTTCTATGGCTTTTTCGAGTCTCTGGCGGGCGTTTTCTGCCTTCTTTTTTCTCGTCAACTCTTCTCTGGCTACTTTAGCGATATCTCTGGCCTTGGTGTATAGCGCTTCTGCTTCTTCGTACTGACCATCTTTATATAACTGGTCTGCTTGTCCTTTCAGGTTACGGATGTCCTGTGTCACTTGCAGCTGTTTTTGTTGCTCTGTTTCTGTCAGGACCGCGGCTTCTTCCGTTTTTCCGAGGTTTTCACTTTTTTCCATCTCTTCTTCGAGCCCTTTTTGTTCCGAGATAGCCTTAGCGCGCGCCTTTTGTTGCTTATCTTCCTCTAACGCCTGCTGCATCTCATCTCCTGCCTTTTTACGGGCCTCCTCTAATGCAATACGCCTATCTGCTTCTTTCTTAGCCTTTTCCTTGGCTTTCCGCAATCTTTCTTCCTCGTCTTCGCGCGCTTTGCGAAATTCTTCCTCTTGACGAGTCTTTTTTTCTAATTCTATTCTCGCTTGCTCTTTTTCCAGGACAGCCTGGCGTTCGGCTTCCTTAGCTTTTGCGCGTTCGAGTTCGGCTCGGCTTTTGGCCTCCTTGGCCTGGCGCAATTTTTCCAGTCGGGCTTGTTTTTCAGCCTCGATCTTGGCACGTTTATCAAGCTCTGCCTGTCTGCGGGCTTCTTCTTTCTTTAGTTTCTCATCGGCGAGGGATTTTTCACGGAGAGCTTTATCGGCTTTTATTTTTTCCAGGCGGGCCTCTTTCTCGGCCTCCTTTTGTCTTTCGGCATCAAGCTTTGCCTGGCGCCCGGCTTCCTTCTCTCTGGCTTTTTCCAGCTCAGCCTGTTCTTTCTGGCGTTCCTTTTCCATGCGGGCAGTTTCAAGTGCTTCTTTTTGTTTCTGCTTATCAAGCTCTGCCTGTCTGCGGGCTTCTTCTTTCTTTAGTTTCTCATCGGCGAGGGATTTTTCACGGAGAGCTTTATCGGCTTCTTTCTGCTGCCTCAGTTTCTCCGTTTCTTCGTGCTTCGCCTCTATATCCGCCTTCGCGATGTATTCTTGTAAATCGGGATCTCCTGCGGATATGCTTAAAATCTTCTCATAAATTTCCTTGGATTTTTTAAAATCGCCTTTGGACGTCAATGACTCAGCTTCAGAGTCTAACTCGGCAATCTGCTTAGCCTTCGCCTCAACTCTTGCCAGACGCTTTTCCTCTTCTATCTTGACTTCAAGTTCAGCGAGCCGCTCTTTTGCCTTAGTAAATATCTCTTCAACGTTCTGCTTGTAGGCCTTTGTATCCTGGGAAAGTACTGCTCGG
>JAQUMG010000058.1 GCA_028718265.1 Candidatus Omnitrophota bacterium | reverse complement strand
AGATATTTGATAAGTCGGTAACAGGAGAACAGATATTCTGCGGCTATATGCCGGTAGCTACGGTGCTCCTTACGACTAAAAAACTCGGCGCCGATAAAATTGATATCCTCCAATACTCCAATTCGGGAAACGTAACCGGTGACATGAAAAGCGTAGTAGGATATATCAGCGCAATTATTTATAAAAACTCCGGCAAGACGGATAAAAAGACAGCAACAAAAACTGGAGGAAGAAAGATGCTCCTTAATGATACTCAGCATAAAAAATTACTTAAGATAGCGCGGGATGCCATTACTACTTATCTGAATACCGGAAAAGTGCTGGAAGTCAGGGATGATGATCCGGTTCTGAATAAGGAGATGGGCGCGTTCGTTACCCTGAACAAGAACGGTAACCTGCGAGGCTGCATAGGGAATATGGTGGGCAGGGGCCCGCTTTATCTTACCGTGCGGGATATGGCCATTGAATCAGCCACCGGCGACGCGCGATTTTCACGGGTCAAACCCGAAGAGATGAAGGATATTGATATAGAAATATCCGTTCTTTCGGAACTTGAGAAAATAAAAGATGCGGGTGAAATAGAATTGGGCGTTCATGGAGTTCTGATCCGCAAGGGTTTCAATAGCGGCGTATTTCTTCCGCAGGTTGCCACGGAGACCGGCTGGTCCAAAGAAGAATTCTTGTCGTGCCTTTGCACTCATAAGGCCGGCCTTCTGCCGGATGCGTGGCGAACAGGCGAGGCTGATATGTATATCTTCACTGCCGAGGTCTTCAGGGAGAAGGAATAATATTGATACTTTCCTCGCGGCTACAAAATTTTTTAACGCTTCTCACTACGCCGAAAATCGGGGGCGAAATAACTCAGCTGACGCTGCCGCGTCGCCTCGTCCCGCCTACGGCGGGATCGCTTACTACTAAGTAACCGCGAACAATTTTCGCCCTTTTGTAAACCGATTTTCGGCTTGTTCGAAGCTAAAATTTTTAATGCCGCTCGGAGAAGTATCAATATTATCCTATACGAAAGATGGTATATAAAAAGGAATCCGGTACTTTTCGCAGCGACATGTCGATTTTAGGCGAAGCAGCTTGAGCGACGAGGGAATCCCGAGGTCCCGCGAAGCGGGGCAATCTCGGGATGGCGAAGCTGACAGAGCCCCGATGGAGAGCCCATCGGGGCGAGTTCTGCAGCCACCGAGTCGCGAAAGACCTTCGCCGTCCCGCCTTGCGGCGGTAGAAATCGACTAGGAGCGAGAAAAATACCGGATTCCTTAGAGATGCGCCCGCCACAAAGCGTTGGTGGGTCCGCCTCTGGCGGAAGCGGAATATCGTAATTATATCGGCAAGCAGAGGCAGCCACAAAAGGAAACGCGAAACTTTACAGGAAGTGAGATTATCATGAGCCGCTTTTACGTCAGCCCGGATTCGGTAAAGGGCGATAAGGTATATGTAAGCAAAGAAGAGAGCCACCACATAATAGGCGTGATGCGGCTGGGCGAAAATGATTTCGTAACGGTATTTGACGGAACGGGCAGAGAATATAGCGGCCGGATAGAGTCAATAAAAAATAAGAACGTAATTATTGCCGTTGATAAGGTCAGCATATCTGCCGCGAAAAGCCAGGTTAGAATATCACTTGCCCAGGCGATGCCTAAGAAAGACAAGATGGATTACATCGTCCAGAAAGCAACGGAACTCGACGCAAAGGAAATCATACCGCTTGAAAGCGAAAGAACCGTAGTCCGCGCAACGAAAGAGCAGGCGGCTCACAAAACAGATAGGTGGCACAAAATTGTGATTGAAGCCGCGAAACAATGCGGCAGAAACGATCTACCTGATATAAGTCAGATGCAGCCATTCGACGACTTGTTAAAGAAATTCCGGCAGTACGACGGCGTTATTATGCCGTGCCTTTCAGAAAAAACCATCCCGTTAAAAAGCGCCTTAAGCCGCATAAAAAGCCCGAAAAAGTTGCTGCTCTTGATAGGCCCGGAAGGCGATTTCACTCCCGGCGAGATTGAACGCGCAGAAGAAAACGGCGCGTTGCTGGTTTCTTTAGGCGGGATAGTATTAAGAAGTGATACCGCAGCAATAGCCGCACTTGCGATGCTGAATTATGCCTTCTCGCTATGAAGACATGCGCCTTTTTCACATTAGGCTGTAAAGTTAATCAATACGAGACGCAGAGCATAAGAGAATCTTTCCTAAGAGCCGGCTACAAGGAAGCCGCCCCGAACGAACCCTGCGATGTGTACGTCATAAATACCTGCACCGTGACCGAAAAAACGGACAGGGAATCGCGCCGGCTTATAAGAAAGGCGCATAGGCAGAATCCCAGCGCAAAAATCGTCGTTACGGGGTGTTATGCGGAATTGGATTCAGACGAGATAAATTCCGTTTCCGGTGTTTCATTCATAATCAAGAATGCCGACAAGGATAAAATAACGGAAATAGTAGATCCCGGAAAGTCCGTCCGCCACCGAACCAAAACAGGAGAGTATGCCCCGGGTGCCATATCCGATTTCAAGGACAGATCCAAAGCGTTTCTTAAAATCCAGGACGGGTGCAATAATTTCTGCTCGTATTGCAAGGTGCCGCTTGTACGCGGATATTCGGTAAGCAGGCCCGCGGATGCCGTACTCGGGGAAATGAAACGGTTGATTGCCGGAGGCTTCAAAGAGATAATTCTTACCGGTATATGTCTTGGTGCCTGGGGGGAGGAATTAACCCCCAAAAGGGACTTGACCGCCCTGGTAGCAAAAATAATCGCCATCAAGGGAAATTTCCGCATAAGGCTGAGTTCGATAGAGCCGAAGTATGTAAATAATGCGTTACTGACAATCATCAAACATTCCCCCAAACTTTGTAAACACCTGCATATACCGCTCCAGAGCGGAGACGATAAAGTCCTGAAAATGATGAACCGCCCCTATACTTTTGCCGAGTATGCCGGTATAATCGGCAATGCCAAATCTAAAGTGCCCGGAATATCTGTTACGACCGACATATTATTGGGCTTTCCGGGAGAGGGGGACAGAAACTTCCGTAATACCTGTAAGCTTATCGAAAGGGTAAAACCTTCCCGTGTCCATATCTTCCCTTACAGTAGGAGAAAGGGCACCATGGCGGTAAATCTGCCGGGAGAGGTTCCCAGACACGTCATAGACCAGAGATTTAGAATTATGGACGCATTGGCGCTTAAGACTTCTTACGAATACCGGAAAAATTTCTTAGGTAAGACAACCGAAGTTCTTGCAGAGGCCGAAAGGGACAAGGAATCCGGCCTCCTGAAAGGGTATGACGATAAATACATAAGCATCATATTAACGGGTACCGCTTCAAAAGGAGCGGACAAATATGCGGCTAAGCTGGTCCCGGTTAGGATACAAAAGGTGGATGGCCCAAAGACCTATGGCTCTATCTTAGAATTTTCCCATAAATATACCCCCGTAGCTTGACAACAGCATAATCGTATGGTATACTTTCTTACCTTTATTATTATATATTATTATAGCACCTAAAGAAAGGGGTAACGTTTTTGGATTGGGTAAGTAAGATTAACTGGGTAGACGTTTTATTCCTAATTATTGTATTGAGAAGCATTTACGTCGGCTCGCGTAACGGATTTTTTACCGAGCTTTTTAATGTTTTAGGAGTATGTTTAGCCATAGTTCTGAGTATACATTTTTACTCGCCCGGAGCAAACCTACTGCTTAAGTATTTCAAGATCCCTCTAAATATCTCGAATTTAACAGCTTTTATAGTTATTATGCTTTTTGTTTATCTCCTGGTTCAGCTTATTGAGGCCGTGATCAAGAAACTTATAAAAATAGAAGTATTGCCCAATTTAAATAAGACTATAGACAAAATAGGGGGGCCAATAGTAGGTCTTTGCGGGGGAATAGCGGTATCTCTTTTTGTCTTTCTTGCGTTCTTACTTATTCCCATAGGCTATGTTGTGAATTCTGCTAAGGACAATTCCATGTCCGGCGATTTTTTTTCCCGGGCAGCTGCTACTTTATACACAAAGACCGTTAGTATAATTCCCGGTACCTCACCTGTAGACTTAAATCCGCTTTTAGCAGGCGCAAAACCTCTGGAATTTAAGATGTTCCAGCCCAAGGAGCAGGACAAACTGGATGAAGTCTTAGATTAACCATGCTTCAAAATTTAATTTCTACATAAAACAGGTAGTCCCTCGCCCCTTGGATGCTCGGGACGATTTTCTACCGAAAATCGGAGGCGTTTCATGAAGTTCAAGGATATTTACGAATTTGCCATCAAAAAAGGTATTGAAAAAGACCCCCGCTCAAAATCCGACATAAAGAGAGTATTGTCGGAAAACAGGAAAGAGTACAATAAATTATCCGCAATACGCAAAAATACGTTTGATAAAGAAAGATTACGGCACCCGTACGACGATACAAGGATGCTGTACGGTAATCCTTCCGCAGAGATCAGGACAATAATAGTTGGTGTAGACATGGAAGTCGGGGAATTATTAGTGGCTGACAGGCTGAGGGAAAAGGGTATGGATATTGACCTAGTCATGGCGCACCATCCTGAGGGTTGGGCGTGGGCGGGTTTTTACCATGTCATGGACATGCAGGCGGATGTGCTCAGGAACCTTGGCATTCCTTACGAGATCGGCAAGGAGCTGTTAAATGAGCGTATGTCCGAAGTAGGCAGAGCTGTCTCCGCCGCGAACCACATGCGTGCTGTTGACGCGGCGCGGCTGCTTGACATACCTTATATGTGCGTTCATACACCTGCCGACAACCATGTCAATAATTATCTGCAGAAACTTTTAGACGACAGAAAACCTAAGACGCTTAAAGACGTTATCGCTCTTCTTGATACTGTTCCGGAATACAAAGACGCGTCGCGGAAAAATGCAGGCGCTTTCATAATGATAGGCAAGGAAAAGGATAAAGCCGGCAAGATTGTAGTCGACATGACAGGCGGCACGGAAGGGTCTAAGAGGGTATTCCCCAGGTTGTCGCAGGCAGGCGTAGGCACAATTATCGGAATGCATTTCAGTGAAGAGCACTTCAAGGCCGCTCAAAAGGAACATATAAATATAATAGTGGCAGGACATATATCGAGCGATACGCTGGGTCTTAACCTGCTGCTTGATTCGCTTTGCGAAAAAGACGATTTTGAAATTATCGATTGCTCCGGTTTTGTAAGGATTCCCAGAAAAGGCAAGACAAAATAACAGAGAGTGCAGGATTAATGGCGCATATCCCGGATAATGTATTAGACCAGATATTAGACAGGTGCGATATAGTGGAGGTTATATCCGGATATATTCCGCTGAAACGCATGGGGCGCAATTATAAAGCCCTGTGCCCGTTCCACCACGAAAAGACCCCGTCATTTGTCGTTAATCCGGACAAGGGAATATTTCATTGTTTTGGATGCGGCGCCGGAGGAAACGCTTTCAGTTTCGTGATGAAATATGAGCGGCTGGAGTTTCCGGAAGTCGCCAGAATGCTGGCGAAAAAGGCAGGGGTCGTACTGCCGGAATATACTACCGAAGATTCAGGCAGATCCAATTCTCTGCTGAGCGCAATATATACGGCGCATGAGTTCGCAACGGCTTATTTCCAGAGTTCCCTGGTATCGCCTCAGGGCAGAGAAGCGAAAGAATACCTTGCAAAAAGAGGCATCAAGAATGAGACGGCAAGCAAATTCAGATTAGGGTTTTCTACAGATTCCTGGGACGGGCTGTCTGCCTATTTGAAAAAGAAAGGTATCAGTGAAGAGATAATAGAAAAATCGGGCCTGATTATACCGAGATCGGACGGTTCCGGTTATTACGACCGCTTCAGAAAGCGGATCATGTTTCCTATATTCGATCAGAAGGACCGGGTGATTGCTTTCGGAGGCAGGGTAATGGATGATACGCTTCCGAAATACATGAATTCACCGGAAACGCTGATATATAACAAGAGCAAGACACTTTTCGGGCTGAATTTCACCAAAAAACATATTAACGAAAAAGACGCAGCCGTTATCGTCGAAGGGTATATGGACCTCATAGTGCCGTATCAAAGCGGGGTAAATAATCTCATTGCATCATGCGGTACGGCGCTTACAACGGATCACATCAGGCTTATAAGGCGTCACAGCCGCAACATAATCATGGTGTACGATTCCGACAAGGCCGGCGAGATGGCGACTCTGCGGAACCTGGATATTCTTTTGGCGGAAGATATGAACGTAAAGATAGCCGAACTCCCCAAGGGATACGACCCGGATGGCTTCGTAAGGAAGAACGGCGGGTCTGCGTTTGAAAAAATCTTAACTAATCCTACGGGTTTATTTGATTATAAGTTGAATCGTTTAATGTCTTCTCATAAGGCCGATACGATAGAGTCCAAAGTGAAAATAGCCGGTGAGATGCTGGTGACGATTTCAAAAGTGAAGAACGACGTCTTAAGGTCGGCTTACGTGAAGAGGCTGGCGGAGTCGCTTAATCTCGACGAAAATAGCCTCAGGACAGAGCTGGCAAAACCGAAGAAAGAATACAGCGGCGCCTATAATGAGGCTGTGCATCCCGCAATTACCAAAGCCGACACCGGCAATTTGAGCATAGCCGATAAGACAGTGATAGGTCTTATGGTCGAAGACAATGCGCTCATACCGGTTGTAAGAGAAAAATTGGGGCACACTGAGTTCGGAAGCACCCTGGCGCAAAGTATAGCAGAAAGCATATTTAAACTGTACGAAGAAAAAAAACCTGTAAATTATACAGGCCTGATAAACATGCTTAACATAGAAGGCGTAGACGATCTCCTGTCCGAGATAGCGTCTATGCAGGAGAATTTTGCGGACAAAAAACGGAATCTGGACGATTGTGTCCGCTGGATAAAGAAGAACAAAGTCAAAAAAGGACTCGATGAAATACGCAACCAGATAAAAGAAGCGCAGGAAATAGGGGCACACGATAAGGTTACGGATTTAGTAATCAAATATAACCAGCTCATGAAAGAATCCGCGCGTTATTAAATAAAGGCTAAGATGAAAAAGAAAAAAAGAGCGATGCGTCCGAAGAAAAGACGCGCAAATAAGAAACGGGTATTGCGCAAAAAATCCAGGCATCCGCGCAAAAACCGAAAAATGAGATCCAGGCCAAAACGGTCCGGAAAGAGTGCGAAGCCGGCAAAAGAAGTGAAACTTCTTGCCGCCGAAGCACCGTCTGCGGCAGAAGAAGTCAAGCCGCACGCCCACCCGCATTCAAAAGATTTTGACAAAGAGATGCAGCGGCTTATAGATATGGGCCGCGAAAAGGGGCACCTTACCTATGACGAAATAAATGAAATTCTTCCGGACGATGTTTTTTCTTCGGAACAGATAGACGACATATTCGTAAAATTGCACGACGAAAACATAAAAGTTGTAGACGAAGAGGATGATTTGCCGGAAAGCGCGGAAACCCCTGCAGAAGAAAAATCCGCGGAAGAAAAACCCGAAGCGGAGCCGGAAGAAGAGAGAATGCCGCATATGGGCGATCCCGTAAGGATGTACCTCAGGCAGATGGGGCAGATTCCGCTTCTGACAAGGGACGAGGAGATAAGGCTTGCAAAAGAGATAGAGGTAACCGAGGAGGATTTCAGAAACAGCGTTCTTGATACAAGAGTAGCGAAACGCGAAGCGCTGGAACTTATAAAAAAGGTACGGACCGAAAAAGTCAATGTTGAAGATGTCATGAACATCGACATTAAATCGCGGAGAGGTAGTTTGCTCAAACGGCTTGCCGGCGTTGAAAAGCGGCTTAAAAATACCGAAAAAAGCCAGTCGATACTTTCCGCCATACTTGAGCTGAAACTTGTCGGATCCGTTGTCGAAGGTATCGCAAAAGAAGTCAAGGAATCATTTAATGAGCTGGAAAAAGTAGCCAGAGATATAAGCAGGATTAAAGATAAGCGAAAGCGAAAAGAAATCGGCCGGCTCAAACGAAGGCGCCGGGCGCTGGAACGCGAAATAGGTTTAAAATTTGAGCAGCTTAAAGAAAAGATAAAGACAATAAAACTTGAAGAAGGCAAGTTTAACAAAGCCAAGAAGTCGCTCGTTGCGGCCAATCTGAGATTAGTCGTAAGCATAGCGAAAAAATATACAAACAGGGGGCTGTCCTTTCTCGATCTGATACAGGAAGGCAACATAGGCCTTATGAAAGCGGTTGATAAGTTTGAATATAAGAGGGGCTATAAATTCAGCACCTATGCGACATGGTGGATAAGGCAGGCCATAACGCGCTCTATTGCGGACCAGTCCAGGACGATACGTATACCCGTCCACATGACGGAAACGATTAATAAACTGATAAGAGTTTCGCGTTTACTGGTGCAGGAAAACGGCAAGGAGCCGACACCGGAAGAAATCGGCCACGAAATGAGAATGCCCGTAGAAAAAGTAAGAGGCATTCTGAAAATAGCGCAGGAGCCCATTTCGCTGCAGACGCCCATAGGAGATGAAGGCGATACGAAATTCGGAGATTTTATCGAAGATAAACAGGCGATTTCGCCGGCAAGCGCCACCGCATATACAATGCTTAAGGAACAGATGAGCGACGTACTTTCTACGCTTACCGAACGGGAGAAAAAAGTTCTGCGGCTCAGATTCGGCATCGGCGATGGCTATCCGCGGACGCTTGAAGAGGTAGGAAATATTTTTAAAGTTACCCGCGAAAGGGTAAGACAGATAGAAGCGAAAGCATTAAGAAAATTAAGGCACCCGACCAGAAGCAGGCGATTGAAGAACTTTTTGACACTGGGAATGGGTGAGTAAACGAAGGAGAAGGAATGAACAGATCTTTGCAGTGGAGAATATTGGGCATAGTAGCTATTACTTTAGTTTCTTTATGGCTGATATGGCCGCCATTTACTATTAAGGATAAAGACGGTAACGTACTCGAAAAAGGTAAGATAAATCTCGGGCTGGATCTGCAGGGCGGCATGCATATAGTCCTTAAGGTTGATATGTCCAAGCTGTCTGCCGAGGCGAAGAAAGATGCGCTGGACAGGGCGATAGAAGTTATACGAAACAGAATAGACCAGTTCGGCGTCGGAGAAATGAGCATCCAGAAGCAGGGCAAGGACCGCGTAATAGTGCAGCTTCCGGGCATTACCGACAGAGAGAGGGCGCTTGAGCTTATCGGTAAAACGGCTCATCTGGAATTCAAGATCGTATCGGACAACGGTGAAGATATAAAGAAGGCACTTAATAATGAAGAAGTTCCTGGATATGAATTGAAGTATCTCGAAAAAGGTCCGGGCGGCCGTGAGCCGCTCTTAATAGCCAAAGACGCGGCGCTGACAGGAGATCTTTTGGTTGACGCGCGAACAGAATTCAGCGCAAGGGGTTTCGGCGAACCCTATGTATCGATCCGGTTTAACTCTAAGGGTGCGGAGATGTTTGCGGGTGTTACGGCGTCCAATATCGGAAAGAGGCTTGCCATAGTTCTGGACGGCGAAGTTCGCTCTGCGCCGGTAATTCGCGAGACTATACCTTCAGGGCAGGCTCAGATTACAGGACAGTTTTCCGTTGATGAAGCAAATGATTTATCCGTTGTCTTGAGAGCCGGCGCGCTGCCGGCTCCGGTTGTGGTGGAAGAGGAAAGGACCGTCGG